>JBAYNQ010000035.1:0-9406 GCA_041678705.1 Candidatus Omnitrophota bacterium | reverse complement strand
CAAAAGCCCCAAAACGATAAAGGCACCAGCCGGTAAAATCATAGCAACCAGCGGGTTGTAGCCTGCCGGCATAATTCTGATTGAAAGAATACTGCCTGTACCAAAAAATTCTCTGACTGAGCCTAGAACAAAAAGCCCCCAGGTAAATCCAAACCCCATACCCAAGGCATCCAGAAGAGAAACAACCACTCCGTTTTTAGAAGCAAAAGCTTCGCAGCGTCCAAGAATAATACAATTGACAATAATCAAAGGAAGATATGGCCCTAGAGCTTGGCTTATAGCAGGAAACTGCGCCCTCATGAAAGTATCCACCACAGTTACAAAAGTAGCGATAACAACGGTATAAACGGCAATCCTGACCTGGTGAGGTACTATCGTTTTAATTAAAGACACTGCAAGCGAAGAAAAGAATAAAACAAAAACAACTGCCAAGCCCATAGAAAGGCCATTTTTTGCCGAGGTTGTAACCGCCAGCGTCGGACACATTCCCAATAGCTGGCGAAAAACCGGATGCTGGCTCCATATTCCTTTTAGAAATTCTTTTTTCATTTTTCCTTCTGTATGTATGGCCTGATTTTTTCTATCTCCTCATTCAAAATGTTAACCACCGCCCGCGAAGAAACCGTTGCCCCAGTAATTGCTTTTATCTGGCCTGCGCCGGATGATTCATTCCTGACACATTCTACAGGAGAAGAAACTTGCAAATTCATAAACTGCTTACGAAAATCTTCATCATTGATTCTCTGTCCTAGGCCGGGAGTTTCAACTGATTCTAAAATTTCTATTCCCAGCAAGTTTTTCAAAGATATATCAAGACCGGTTAACATTTCTATTGTTCCTTGATAGCCTTGGCCTTCAGCTATAAACGCATAACCGATAACTGTGGCTTTGGCGTCAGTTAATTTGTAAAATGTGACATCTTTGCTGGTAATGACCTTTATGTCATCTGCGGCGGGAGCTAATCGTGATATGGCCGCTTTGAGCTTAGCCTGGGCATTAGCTTTTATTTTATCTCTAGACGCCGCGTCAACAAAAGCAAGTAAAAAGGCGCAGATAACACAAACAGCCGTGAGCACCCCTACTATCTTGGCGGAATCTTTCATTTCACTCCTTTCCTCACGGCCTTACTTCCGAATGGCCGAGGGCGGGTGTAACGGTTGATTAAAGGTGTCAGAGCATTCATAAAAAGTATTGAATACATTACACCTTCGGGTAAACCGCTAAAATATCGAATAATCATAATCAATATACCACAACCGGCCCCAAAAATATATCTTCCCTTTTTGGTTACCGGCGTGGTAACCGGATCGGTTGCCATAAAAAAAGCTCCCAACAATAACCCTCCACTAAACAAATGAAATAATAGTGAACCGTTTGTTGGATTTATCTTGGCCGCAGTAAGCGCAATGAAGGAAACCACTGCAAGCATGCTAATCGGCAGGCGCCAGTCAGCGATCTTCTTAACCAGCAAATAAGTTCCACCTATAATAAGGCATATGGCTGAAGTTTCACCTATGCTGCCGGAGACTCTACCGATAAAAAGGTCCCACAAAGGCACAAAGCTATGGCTAAATTTACGCAGCGCCAAAGGGGTAGCACAAGAAGCCGCGTCAATCGAACAAGGCGACGAAAAAGTGGTCAACATCTTAGGGTAAGCTGCCATAAGAAAAGCCCTAGCGATTAAGGCTGGGTTAAAAATGTTTGAACCTAAACCTCCGAAGATATGCTTACCGATGGCAATCGCAAAAATAGAACCGACTATGGCAGCATACCCTGTAGTTTGAGGCGGTAAAACCAGTGCTAACAAAAGCCCGGTAACCAAAGCACTGCAATCATCAATCGTTGTTTTTTTCTTCCGCAAAAGCATGATGACGGCTTCTGTTAAAATGCTTGTCGAAACACAAAAAGCTATAACTTTTAAAGCCGGTAAACCGAAAAAATAAATAGAGGCAGCGGTTGCCGGGAGCAAGGCCATAGTCACCCGCATCATTATGCCGCGGGTATCCAACGGCTGGCTTAGATGAGGAGAACTACTTACTTTTAGCAACATAGTATTTTCCCGTTTTTATGTAGTGGGTTAAAGGTATTTTTGCCGGGCAAACATAAGCGCAGCAGCCGCACTCTATGCAGTCTTTCAAGCTAAGATTTTCCAGCTGCGCGTACGCTTCCTTTTTGACTGACCGGACATACTCTAGAGGTAACAGGCTCATAGGACAGGCGTCTACACAACGGCCGCACCTTAGGCAAGGGCTCTCTTGTACCTGCCCTAGCGCCTTGCCTAAAAAAATAAAACCGCCGGTTCCTTTTAAAATAGGATAATCTGGGCCTGACAAAGCCACTCCCATCATCGGCCCACCGCATATTATTTTTTCTGGTTCCTGATTCAGCTCTATTATTTTTTTCTCTATAAGCTCAGATAAAGTTGTACCTATCTTGACCCACACGTTTTTAGGCTCTCTAATCCCGCTTCCGCAAAAACTCACTAAACGTTCAATAAAAGGTTTATCTAAATAAACTGCTTGGTAAATTGCAAAGCATGTAGCTACATTATGGACGAGACAGCCAACATCAAAAGGAAGCCTTCCGGGAGGGACTTTTCTGCCGGTAAGAGTATGAATCAGCTGCTTTTCTCCTCCCTGAGGGTATCTCGCCTTAAGAACGGCTGATTTTATTTTGGGTAAATTAAATTTACGCATGCTGGTGAAAAGATTAAGCTGCTTCAGGACTCTCTTTTTATTTTCCTCTATCGCGAAAATTATTCTTTTAGGCTTTATTATTCTGGATATTATTTCTATCCCCATAAATATCTCTTTTAGGTTTTCAAGCATTAAGCAGTAATCAGTAGTTAAATAAGGTTCACACTCGCAACCGTTGATGATTAAGGTGTCTATTTCGACCGGGGGTTTTAGCTTGACATAGGAAGGAAAAGCCGCTCCGCCCATGCCCACGACACCCTTGTCTTTTATAATTTCCAAAAGCCCTTCTTTCTCTAATCTATCAGGGTCTCCCGAGTGGTGGTATTGCTTATTCTCAGGAGTGCATTGAATAGTTATCGCTAAAGCCCTTTTTAAATTCGGATGGTTAACTTTGACTAGAGAAACAACCTTACCTTTGTTAGGTGAATGTAAGCGAGCTGATATAAATCCGTCTTCAGTGGCAATAAGCTGGCCTTCATCAATTTCCTGGCCAACCTTTACCTGACAAGTAGAAGGCTTTCCAGCATGCTGAGATAAAGGTAAAAGGAGCTTTTGAGGATTAAGAAAGCGTTGGCTCCTTATATCGTCTTGATGATACCCGTGTTCTTTAAGCTTTATCATGTTTTATTATAAAAAATAATGAACCCAACATCCCCATTACAGCCAGAGAAACCACAATAACAAAGGGACTGAATATATCAGCCAGCCAGGAAGCAGCAAACATCGCAATCAAAAATCCTAAATGTGAAGTGAATTCCAGGCCACTGAAAATCCGGCCCAGAAGATTTTTGTCACTTTCTTTATGTATTAAAGCATTAACTCCAATAAAAGCCGGAGAAACGATAATCCCGAGAATAAAAGCAAAAATAACAGCTCTTACCGAAGAAGGAAAATTCTTTAAAAATACTGCAAAGAAAATAAGATATGCTGAAGATGATAGAATAGCTAGATTGATGACACCTTTAATTGAAAAGCGGTGTGCGATTCTGCCGTAAATTAATGAACCAAAAAAAATTCCCGCGCCCAGAGATACTGCAGTAAAACCTAAGTCCCTGGTAACCGAGGACAAGACCTGTTGTATAAAACGTATTAAAACCACGTAGAGGCCGCCGATATATGAAAACAGAAATAGATATATCTTAAAAGCATATTTCGTTTCCTTAGACCTGAATATATACCGGAAGCCTTCCCTGAGTTCCTTAAAAAAGGACCTCTTGACAGTAGCAACCACGTCTTTGCCTATGTTCAATATGTCACGGGCTGCAAATCGGCTTTTTTCTCTGCTTGCTATAAGAAAAATTGAAAAAGACGAGATGAGAAAAGTACCGGCATCAAAATAAAAAACAGAATTAACTCCGTATTTTTCAACTATTAGGCCTCCCAGTCCGATACCAATCACTGCGGCTACAGTGGCAGTGATTGAAATCAAGGAATTGGCCATAAAAATATCTCCTGGGGCAACGACCTGAGGTATGAAGGCCATCTTGGCCGGGATAAAGAATCTGCCGGCGCTAAAGGAAAGAAAGATAAGTAGGTATACCGGAAGCAAAGCCTTGTATTGGCTAAAAACCAAGGGTATCATTAGAACAAGGGCGCATCTTATAAGATCGCTGACATACATGGTTTTACGTTTACTCCCACGATCAACGTAAACCCCTGATATAGGAGATATAATGAACACCGGAATTATAGCCATACTCATGGTAAAAGCCAAGCTGGAGGAAGACATGGAAGCTTGAGAGACCAGCCCCACCAGAGCGATCTGGGTAAGCCTGTCTCCAAATTGGGAGATGATCTGGCCAAACCAGAGTAAAGAAAAATCTCTTCGCCTTAAAATTTTTAGATATTTCAATAACATTCTTTGAAGTATCTCCTCGAAAGCCGGGAGAGAGAGTTGAACTCTCGGCCTGAAGCTTACGAAGCCCCTGCTCTACCAACTGAGCTATCCCGGCAACACACTTTTAGGCCTTCAGCATAAATTCATTTCAAATGAATAGTTTTCGGTAGAATTTTAACAGAAACGAAGCGCTATCTCAAGAAAGATTTTTTATTTCCTTTCCGGAAGATTCGAATTACTTCAAAAATTCAAGTGCTTCATGCCCAAAAATAACCAAGCTTTGATTTGCCTGCCGGCAGAAAAAATAACCGTCGCAAAAAAAACCTTGCAAAGCCTACTGAAAATTGCTAATATAAACAAAATTTTATAAGATTTTTATAAAAGAAACCCTGATTGAACAATCAAGCAAAGCTCGTTGTTCTTACCTGAAAAAATTAAAATGAGTTTAAAAACACCTTATTATTTAATTCATGAACGTAAATTGCTAAAAAACCTAAAAATAATACAGGCTTTAAGAAAATCCTCAGGAGTAAAATTCGTATTGGCTTTAAAATGCTTTTCCAGCTGGTGCGTTTTTGATCTCATGAGCAGATACATGGACGGAACCACCAGCAGCTCTCTGAATGAAGCACGCCTGGGAAAGGAAAAATTCAAAAAAGAGACACATCTCTACTGTGTTGCTTTTTCGAAGAATGAAGTAAGACAAGCCCGGAAGTATGCAGATAAAATAATTTTTAACTCGATTTACCAGCTAAAAAAATTTTATAAAGACACCAAGGGACTAGAAACCGGATTAAGGATAAACCCTGGGGTAAGTTTTTCCAATTTTGACCTTGCTGATCCGGCTCGAAAATGTTCAAGGCTTGGGGTAACAGACAAAAAAGAGCTACTAAAGGTAAGAAATTTGATAAACGGGATGCTCTTCCATTTCAATTGCGAAAACAATAGTTTTAAGAATTTTTCCTCCAACTTGGATTTTATTGAAAACACTTACGGGAATTTGCTTGAAAAAGTAAAATGGGTAAGCTTAGGCGGCGGTATATCCTTTACTCAGGAAGGCTATCCACTACAGAAATTATCCGAAAAATTAAAAAGATTTAGTAAAAAATTTAATCTCCAGCTTTATATGGAACCCGGAGAAGCTGCTGTAGCAAATAGCGCTGAACTGGTAACGAAAGTTTTAGATATAGTCCACAACAGCATGAATATTGCCATAGTAGAAGCTTCCACCGAGGCACATATGCTGGATTTACTGGTTTATGGTCTACAAGCAAAAATAAAAACTGCCGGCAAAGGTAAGTATAAATATATTGTTGCTGGACGCTCCTGCCTGGCCGGAGACATATTCGGAACATTTCGCTTCAAGTCTCCTTTACGGACAGGTAAAACAATACGGATATCCGATGCAGCAGGCTACACTATGGTCAAGAAAAACTGGTTTAACGGCCTTGATATGCCTACAATTGCCGTTAAGAAAATGAATGGTGCCATAAGAATAGTACGAAGATTCAACTATGAGGACTTCTTAAACAGCTTATCGTAAATGAAACCCCGCCCTTTTGGCAAGGATGGCAGCGACAGCACAACCCCTAAAAGGGCGGGGTTTAATTCGTCCAAGCTACTTATGCTTGCCCTTTAGGCTTCATAAGTCGTGGGCTCATTAAAGGAGGCAAAATAATGAGAAAAAATGTACTTATTGTCGGTGCGGGAGGTGTTGCGCATGTTGCCGCTCATAAATGTGCTCAGAATAACGACATTTTGGGTGACATTTGCATTGCCTCACGAACCATGCGCAAATGCGATGCGATCATAGAAAGCATTAAACGGAAAAACAATATAAAGGATAAAGCTAAAAAGCTGTATTCTCGACAGATAGATGCCCTGAACGTAAGTGCCACTGAAAAATTAATAAGAGAGACTGGCTCTGAAATAGTTATTAACCTGGCTCAGCCTTACGTCAACATGTCTTTACTCAAAGCTTGCATACAATCAAACGCTGCCTATATGGATACGGCCATATACGAAGATCCCAACAAGGTCTGTGAAAACCCGCCCTGGTACGCTAATTATGAATGGAAACAAAAGGGCTTATGCGCAGAGAAAGGCGCTACCGCTATTTTAGGTATCGGGTTTGACCCGGGGGTCGTTAATGTTTATTGCGCCTACGCTCTTAAGCACTACTTTGACAGGATAAATACGATAGACATCATGGATGTGAACGCCGGAAACCACGGAAAATATTTTGCAACTAATTTTGACCCGGAGATAAATTTCAGAGAATTTAAAAAAGTCTGGACCTGGATTGATAAAAAATGGGTAATGGAAAAAGTCCACTCCATAAAAAAAGTTTATGACTTTCCGGTAGTCGGCAAGCAAACTGTATACCTAAATGGGCACGACGAGATAGACTCCCTTTCAAAGAATATTGACGCAAATACCATAAGGTTTTGGATGGGTTTTAGCGACCACTATCTCAACGTTTTCTCGGTTCTAGCCAACCTGGGTTTAACTTCAGAGAAGCCGGTAAAAACAGCTGAAGGCCTTGAAGTAGTACCTTTGAAAGTTTTAAAGGCGATATTGCCCGATCCCCTTTCACTTGCGCCTGATTATACTGGGAAAACCTGCATCGGAAACCAGATACGCGGCACCAAGAACGGCAGAGAGAAAGAAATATTTATCTATAACATCTGTGACCATGCCGCCTGTTACAAAGAGGTGGAATCGCAGGCTATATGCTACACGGCCGGAGTTCCTCCGGTTGCCTGCGCCATGCTCATAGCCAACGGCAAATGGGACACAAAAAAGATGGTTAATGCTGAAGAACTTGATCCCGACCCTTTCGTAACGCTCCTGGAAAGCCTGGGATTAAAAACTCAAGTGCAGGAAATCAAGCAATAAGCCTTTCTTTTAGAGCTGCCTAGCGATAAAATTTCAGCAAAGCTCTTCCGACTCGTTCCCAAGCAGAAATTTCAAAATGCACTCATCCCTTCCCCGAACCGCCTGTGAGTGCATCCTTTTCTGTCTTTCTTAACAAAAGTAGACTGAAGAGCCTCGAGGGACTTTTATGAAGGATTAAAAAAATAAAAAAAACCTTGCAAAGCAAGCGCAGCTATGATATAAAACCTATAAAACAGGTTTGTATCAGAAAGTTATTTTATGCTAATAGAAAATAAAAAAAGATTTAAAGGGGATGATAACGGAAAAACACTCCACGACTGACGCTAGTATAACCTCTGCAAGAGGCTGTTTTGCAAATAGTCTCTTTTTGATTCCTTTCTTTACTATACCCTCTCAAGACAACGAATTATTTTCCCGAATAAATATTTTCCTATATAATTTGTCAAATTCACTCACCTGTTTTATAAATTTAGGGAACAATAATACAACGCAATGCCACAATAACAAACCTCTTAAAAAGGAGTATTAAAATGAAAAAAAAGATATTCGGTTATGAACTTATATTGGATCTTTTTGAATGCGACAATAGTGTGATAACTTCTAAGAAAAAACTGAAAGAGTATGTTGACACACTTTGTAAGCTAATAAAAATGAAACAATACGGCAAAACTTTGCTGCCTTATTTCGGAGAAAAAGCTCCGCATACCAAAGGATATTCTTTGGTTCAACTAATAGAAACCAGCTCTATAACCGGCCACTTTTCTGATTTTTGGAGCACTGCCTACATTAATATATTTTCCTGCAAGAAATACAACCACCTCATAGCAAAAGAATTTACTAGAAAATTCTTTAAGGCCAAAAGAATGAAAGCGAGATTTTTGGTTCGCTAAGCTTCAATTCTTTTCGCAACGCTAATCTGTTTAACAAATTAAGGAAAGTCCTGAAGGAAGTTCTTTTGAAAGCCGGAGTTCAAGTTCTTGGCATGATAACTGACGCGTAAAATACAGCTGTGCTTCGATGTCACCTTCCAACCCTAATTTGAGCCCCTTGTAGAAGCTTATCTTTACCCTGGGTGAAAATCCTTGCGTAAAATACAAAGGAAGCCCGCTGCGGCGCAAGGCTCTCTCTAAGATATGAACCAAATCCAGCTGAGAAAAATGAATCATCTCTCCTGATTTTTTGAAAACTACTTTTAAAGGGTATTTTTCCATGACGACACAACGCAATTATACTTTAAAGGATTTCTGCAAGGGATCAAAGGTTTTTCTTGATGAATGACCAGGGAAATTCCGTCCCTCTGCAATCAAGAGTATCGTCTAATTTTACCCCTGCGCAATCAAGTGACTCTTGCCATATATTCCACGAAAATTTTTCCGAATGCCCGTCAAATCTAGCCCCCTTCATATAAGCATTGTAGATAACCTTCGAAAAGCTTCTACCGGACCGGGATATGGCGGCTTCAATGAGGCTTTTTTTAATCGGCATAAAAGAAACTTTAAAATCCTTCCGGCGGGGAATACTTTCTAAGATAAGCTGCCTTTTATCTTGGAGGATCGCTTCTGTCTGCATAGAAAAGCTCTCCCAAGCAGAAAAAGGCTTAGGGATAAAAGCATTTATGCTGGCATGAATATTGAGCTTACTCAGAGACCTCAATTTATCAAGAAGCTTGCCGATTGCTCTTAAATCCGACTCTTTTTCTTGTTCAAAGCCATACATAAAATAAATCTTTATATGGCGCATTCCGAGCTTACGGGCAATTAAAGCGGCTTGAAAAAGCTTATCAATATCTATATTTTTATTCAGTGAACACCTTAATGGAGATTCTGCTGCTTCAAGAGCCACTGTCAAAGAAGTTTTTTTCAACAGAGAAAGCTGTTTGTAGAGACGGCCGGTAATATCATCAATGCGCAAGCTGGGCAAAGATAAACCTATCCGGTTGATTTTACAAAAACCATGCACTTCATCTATTAGGCTT
>JBAYNQ010000034.1:0-9540 GCA_041678705.1 Candidatus Omnitrophota bacterium | reverse complement strand
CTGGCAGTTGAGCTGAGCAAGATTCTCTACGGCGCCATCTTGACGATCAACTACAGCTATAGCTCGTACTACCTCTATTTTCTCCTGACGCAAAATCTCAATTGCCTTTACGAAAGAAGACCCGCTGGTAGCCACATCATCAATTATAGCCACCTTATCGCCTGGTAAAATTTCTTCGCCTTCAATAAGTCTTTGGCGGCCATGTTTCTTGGGGATTTTGCGTATCAAGAAGCCTTTGATTTTCCTATTATTTTCATGAGCAAGAAAGCAGACGCCCCCTACAATTGGGTCTGCGCCTAAAGTCGGCCCACCAACAGCGTCTATCTCGTCGCCCTTGACGATATCCCAAACTAGATGAGAAATATAGTATACTCCAGCTGGGCTAAGGCTGACTCTACGCACATCAATATAGTAATCACTGGTTTTTCCGGAAGAAAGAACTATTTTTTCCCGGAAAAAGGATTTTTCTTTAAGCAGTAGCAACAGTTGTTGTTTCATATCGTTTATATTCATGCAAAGATTATACTTTAAAAATAAATACCTTGCAATAATTCCTTTTCTGATGTACAATTTCACACTATTGATTTTTAACTTGCCCTTGAAACAAATACGCTGGATTCTGCCGTTTACAATATGCGCAAAAGCACCATATTAACTCTTTTAAAAATATCAGCAGTTTTCTTTTTTATCTATTTATTTCTTGTAAGCATCGGCCTAATGGGGGTAGCCTTCAAGTGTTTTGGGGAAGGTTTCGCCGAAAGCCTTATCAAAACAACCTCTAACCCTTTCGTAGGCTTATTTATAGGAATTTTAGCCACAAGCCTTGTCCAGAGCTCTTCCACTACAACTTCCATAGTAGTAGGTATGGTCGGCTCAGGAGTCATAAATGTGTCTAATGCTATACCTATAGTAATGGGCGCCAATATCGGCACTACCGTAACAAACACCCTTGTCTCTCTGGGACATATCGGCAGAAGAGAAGAATTCAGAAGAGCTGTGAGCGGCGGCACAGTCCATGATTTTTTCAATATAATGTGCGTATTCATATTGTTTCCGCTTGAATTAGCTACCGGTTTTCTTCAGAAGTCAGCAACTTTTTTGAGCTGCTTATTTACTAACTGCGGCGGAATAAAATTCACAAGCCCCATAAAACTTGCTACCGAGCCTGCTATAAACTTAGTTGAAGCCATAGTCTCTAAACTTAAGCTTCTGCAAAATGCCTATCCTTTAATCCTTTTATCTATCTCCATTGTGTTTCTCTTTATGGCTTTATATTTTATAGTAAAACTTATGCGTTCTTTGATAGTGAAAAGAGCCGAAATAATCTTAAATAATGTTATTGGAAAATACGGGCTTCTAACTATTATCGCCAGCTTGATTTTTACCGCTATCATCCAAAGCAGTTCGATAACTACTTCTCTAATGATACCCCTGGTAGCTTCCGGCATTTTAACCGTCGAAACTGTCTTTCCCATAACTATGGGCGCAAATATAGGCACTACGGCAACCGCCATTCTGGCATCTTTTGCCACCGGAAACATTGCCGCGATCACAGTGGCTTTCGTTCACTTTCTTTTTAACACTATCGGGGTATGCTTTATATACCCGATAAAACCGCTAAGAAAAATTCCTATATTCTTAGCCAGAAATTTAGGAAATCTGGCTTTTAAAAAACGCCGTTATGTAATTTTTTACGTATTGACTTTGTTTTTTATAATACCAGGACTATTAATCTTTATTTCGAAGGTGTTAAAATGAAGGGGGCGTCCGGCCGCCTGTATATCGGGAAAATATCGTAGAGATTTTCCCGAAGCGGCTCGGACATAATTCGCCTCGGTACCGGAAAGGTGCCGGGCTCATTAAGGAGGTAAATATGTTTAAAAATTTATTGCAGTTCTGGAAAGGAAAAGATTTTTTAAGCAAAGTATTGGAAGAATTCAAAAATATGCTTGACGATTCACAAGCTATGTTTAACTCTGTATGCAGCAAGCTTATTGACTCAAAAGAAGAGCCTCATCTTAAGGAAAGAATCTATACTATAGATAAAAAAGTCAACGACCTGCAGAAAAATATAAGAAGGCGCGTTATCGAACATCTTTCCATACAACCATCCGTTGATGTCACAACCTGCCTTCTTTTGATGAGCGTAGTCAAAGATGCCGAACGCCTGGGTGATTATGCCAAAAATCTTCTGGAGGTAAGTGGTTTGCTAGAGAAACCAGTGAATAAAGATACCTACATGGGGCTTTTTAATGGTATTGAGCAGGAGATATCAGATCTTTTTAAACAGACAAAAGAAGCCTTCATCGAGTCTGATGAAAACAAAGCGGCTAAATCCTGGGAATATCAAAAAGAAATAAAGCAGCGTTGCGATGAAATTATAAGAAAATTAGCCAGAAGTAGCCTTTCCGTAAATGAAGCAGTTTGCTTTACGCTGACGGCCCGTTACTTTAAACGCATAGCCTCTCATCTTACAAATATAGCCACATCGGTAATTTTACCATTAACTGAGCTTGATTATTTTGATGAAAAAAGAAAAGAAGACTAACCTACACGGATAGACACGAATTAAAAAACAGATAAGCACAGATAAACTATATCCGTGTAGATCCGCCTTAAATCAATATTAATCTGTATTTAAAAGTAGTTTTTTATCGAAAATATTATCCAAACCCAGAAGGCAATCCGGGTCAAAATACCTTTTTAAAGCTGCCATTTCCCTGATTTCCCTATCACTATACATAACCCTTAAGTAAGGTTTCTTTATTTTTCCGATGCCATGCTCTGCCGAAATGGTGCCCCCTAAAGATACTGCCATGCGATAAAATTGTTCAAGGCAACCGCGAGCTTTTTGATTTTCTTTAGCATTTTTAGGCAAGAAATTAAAATGAAGATGAGATTCGCCTATATGGCCAAAATTAACATAATCGAGCCCTGAATTTTCAGCAACATCTTTATAAAAACTATACATTATCCTGAATTTATCGTCGGGAACAGCTATATCAGAAGCAACTTTTACCTGTTTATGCCGGCGCAAGAATTCGTTTATTTTTTGAGGTAATTTATGCCTGAGATCAAAAATCTTCTCCCTTTCTTTGGGGGTGTCAGCAAGTATGCTTTTATCCAGCATAGCACCTTTTTCCTCTAGCAGCTTTTCCCAAGCTTCGAGCAAAGCCTCTTGCTGGGTTTTTTTCTCAACTTCCTGCTCAAAATAAACAGCCCAGCATTTATCCGGTATAAAAGCATAATCTTCTCGCAATAAATCTAAAGAATTATTATCAAAAAACTCCAGCGAAGCCGGGTTCAAAACACCTCTGGTTTTCAAATCTTTGACAGATGTAACGAATTCTAAAGCAATTTCTTCCTTAGGAAAAAAAATGAGCCCGTCAAAAGCTGAAAATGCGGCCTTTTGTAAATCCAAAGAACAAGAGATAACTACCCCCAAGGTCCCTTCGCTTCCGATAAAAATGTCTATCAAATCCATATTATCTTTTATAAAATACCCTGCCTGAGATTTTATGCTTGGAACTGTATAGGAAGGAAGCCTGAAATTAAATTCACAATTTGCCTTGTTAAATTCAAAAACTCTCCCCTTAGAAAAAATCTCGCCTCTCTTTAAAGTAAGAACTCTTCCGTCAACTAAACAAATTACTAACGCTTTTACATAATTTCTTATTGAGCCGTAGCCCAAACCCCTAACCCCTGATGCAGACGTAGATACTGCCCCTCCAACACAAGCTAAAGACTCCGTGGGAGAGGCCCTCAAAGCCAGATTGTATTTGGCAGCCGCATCTTCTATATCTTTTAATGTCACCCCCGCTTGGACTTTCATTAGATGATTATCTTTATCGATATCTAATATCGCGTTAATCTTTTCAAAAGATATTACCGCTCCCTCTCTTGGAACACACCCGCCGGTTGTACCGGTTCTTCCAGCCGAAACGGTAAAGGGAATTTTTTCCGTGCGGCACTGCATAATAAAGGCTAAAACCTCAGCCTTACTTTCCGGAAGATAAACCCCCAGAGCCTTTCCTTCAATATTAGAGGTATCTTCAAGATAGCTCAGCATTTCTTGTTTTTGGCTTTTTACAATCATCTGGAATTAAAATGAGAAATTAAGACTTGCGGCAAAAGCTTTTCCGTCTATGAACTGGCCTTCAAGATTAACCCAGGCGGCCTTAGTCAAAGGGACATCCAGGCCGCAGACCAGGCCAAAACCTTTGCCAGGATCGGACATCTCTCGCTTTCTATCTTCTTCTACCCAATGGATATAATCCACTCTTGACCAACGAACTCCCAAATAAGGAGTTAAAATAGAGAAATCATAGGAACCGAGTAAAGACACCTGCCAGTCATCAAGCACTGCTTTATTTTTTACACCTTCAAGATTAACCGAACGCGGGTGAACACTTATATGCTGGAACCCGAACACCATCTTTATTCTTTGGCTGTTGTACAACCTGAACCTCAACCCATAGCCTCCGGCAAAAGAGGTTGGATAATCAATTTCATCGCTTCCATCGGGATGCTGTCTTATATTGCCGGCTCCGCCTTTTAAATCAATAGAGAGCCAGTCAAAGACTCCATAAGAAAGTTGTAAGAAATCCTGAACAGACCTTAGTTTCCCAAAACCTTCTTTAAGGCCACGTTTAACGATAGTATAATTCTGGATGCCAGCCTGGAAACCTCTTCCCTGAGGCATACGTGTTCCATAACAAGGGGCGGCATAAGAAGGCAAGGAAAAAACAAAATATAGAATTAAAACTAAGAAAAAAACGATTCGCATCAAGCCTCCTTTTGATAGTTTAAAATTATAAAAAGGAGCCAATACGGCTCCTTTTTATGAAATGCTTCATTTTAGAAACTAAACAGGCCAAGACAGGAACTTCCGGCATTAACACCTTTTACTCTTCGGCTATAGCTTCGGCTTCCATCGCAATATTAGTAATGCTCCAATCAGAAGTACCCATCCCCCTGGCGGCAGCACTAAAAGTATCATCCGGCGCTGTTCCGTCAGTCGTAACTTCATACAGCCATTTCTTCTTAGTCCTGCAATCGTCAGCATCATCGCAGGAAGGTAAATCAAGGTCAAGCTGCTCATTGCAGTCGCTAGTATTGCCACAGGCAACATACTCACGCATTTCTATATGATGGCTTTTCTCAGCAGCCTGGATAAGCTTTAAGGCAGCTTTGGCCCCATTATCCTGAATTCGCTCCTTAACTCCCACGTAAACAGGAATAGCAAAAGCTATCAGAATGCCTACAATAACCACTATCACAAGCAACTCTATGAGGGTAAAACTCTTTTGGTGGACGGCATCAGAAAACATTTTGTTTAATCTCCCTCGCCTGCGTTATAACAATCAGGGCCTGCCAAGGTATGGGTTGCACTACAACCTCCATCCTGATCTATCGCGATATTTTCAGTCGCATGGGCCCTTCCGGCATTCTTCGTGGCAGTAGCGGTAAAAGTATCTACCGTAGATGTCACGGTGTATGTCCAATCATCATCATCGTCTCTTACCTGTTTAAGTTCAATATAATCATCAAGTGCTGTAGGCAAGTCACTTCCGTCTCCAACATATGTATCTCTTTCAGCCCGATACATTTTTTCGGCATGAGCAATTAAGCCTAAGGCATTTTTTGCTTTAGCAACCCTTGCTTTTTCAACTGAAGTAAGAAACTGCGGTATGGCTATTGTCGCAAGAATTCCTACCACGATAACCACGATTAAAAGCTCAAGCAATGTAAACCCTTTTCTCACCTTAAACCTCCTTTTTAACTACGCCTATATATTTTTATATTATACCTCAAACACTTACCATTGCCAATTATCAGCCGCCGAGACTGGAAAGCTTAAATAACGGCATAAATAAAGAAATAACAATACCACCGATAACAATTCCCATACCCATAATCATCAAAGGCTCAAAAGCGGCAATAATTCTTTCGGTGCGGGTAGTTAAGTCTTTGCGGTAATGCACGGAAACCTTTTGGAATACATCGGATATCGTTCCGGTTTCCTCACCTATCTTAGCCATTTCTGATACTAAAAGCGGGAAAAGCTTTATTTTACGCAGCTCCTCAGAAAGAGACGCGCCTTCCCTGACTTTATCCTTCACATAGAGTATACTTGCCTCAATTAAAGAATTGCCCACACTTTTTGCAGTAATCTCTAAAGCATAGACAACCGGCAAGCCGCTATCCAGCAAAATATAAATAGTAGAAGTAATTCTTTCCAGATAAAATACAAAAATTACCTTGCCGATTATCGGCAGCTTCAAAGACACCCTGTCCCAATACTGCCTGACTAAAGCCCGCTTCCTAAAGCTAAGGAACAAAGCTACCAAGCCCGCAAGAACCACTATGATTAGAAGAAAATTTTTAGAAAAAACATTACTTATGGCAAAAATAATCCGGGTAGGTAAAGGTAAAACTATATCAAATTCCTCAAAAATAGAAACGAACTTAGGTAAAATAAATTTTAAAAAAATGACTATAGCAATAACAGCCGCTCCCACTAATATGGCGGGATAAACAAGGGCGCTCTTTATTTTACGCTCAAATTCCATACGTAGTTCAAGATAATCGGCCAGTTTATCCAATACAAAAGGAAGATTGCCTGAGGTTTCTCCTACATGGATAATACCTCTCCAGAGAGAAGAGAAAACATCCGGATATTTAGAAATCGCCTCCCCAAAAGATAAACCGCTTTTTATATCTTCACAGCAATTCCGCAAAATCTTGCTAAGGCGAGCGCTTTCAGCCTGGTAGGCTATAATCTCAAGGCTGCGCAGGAGGGTAACACCGCTGGAAAGGGTTGTGGATAAATTCCGGGCAAAAAAAGTCAAATCGTAAAGCCTTACAGAAGCTCTTTTGCCTTGAAGGTTGGAAAACTTTGAAATCAAAACTTTTCGGTTCTTCTCTTTAAGCTCTTTAACCGCGATGACAAAAAGATTCTTTGACCTTAGATTACGTATAAGTTCTTCTTGGGAAGAAGCCAAAGTCGTTCCCTTAATTGTCCGGGAATCTTCTGTTTTTGCCGTATAGCTGTATTTAGGCATAAATAAGATTTCTTGCTGGATAGGCCTCTAAATATTAATAGACTACAGCCACCGAAAGCACTTCTTCTAAAGAAGTAATGCCTTCTTCAACTCTGCGTAACCCGCTTTCTAAAAGAGTCAGGGTGCCGTTTTTCTTAGCAATTTCCATAATCTGGGCCGGTGTTGCCGCTTTATATATGGCAGAGCGTATGCTCTCATTAACCAGGATTATCTCGGTGATAACCGACCTCCCCTTGTATCCGATAAAATTACATTTATCGCAGCCTTTAGCTTTATATATAACTGGAGAATTTATGACTACGCCCTCGGGAATGTTGTCTTGTTTTACCTCGTAAGGCTCTTTACAGTCAGGACATAATTTCCTTACCAGCCTCTGAGCTATAATCAGGCGGGTAGAAGCCGTCACTAAATAGGTTGGTATGCCAATATCTACAAGACGTGCGATAGTCGATACTGAATCATTGGTATGGAGAGTAGAGAAAACAAGATGCCCGGTAAGTGAGGCTCTGATGGTCATTTCGGCTGTCTCCAAATCCCTTACTTCTCCCACAAGTATAATATCCGGGTCCTGGCGCAAAAAACATCTCAAAGCATTAGCAAAGGTGAGCCCTATCTCCGGCTTTACCTGGACCTGGTTAATATTCTCTATGCGGTACTCAACAGGATCTTCTACCGTAAGAATATTCTTAGTTGAAGATTTTATTTCATTCATGGCAGCATAAAGAGTTGTGGATTTTCCGCTGCCGGTAGGCCCGGTAAGAAAAATAAGGCCGTAAGAAGCTTTTATGCCTTTTCGTATCAACTCTAACTCCTGAGGCAGAAATCCTAATTTCGCTAAATCCAAGGGGACACGTGATTTATCGAGTATCCTTAGAACTATCTTCTCCCCATAAATAGTTGGCAGAGTCGAAACTCTTAAATCAATAAGACGCTTCCCCATCTTAACCATGAACCCTCCATCTTGAGGCAGGCGTTTCTCCGCTATATCCATTTTAGAGAGAATTTTTATGCGGGAAATTATAGGCAGATATAAGGAAACCGAAGGCGAAGGCATGTCAAACAAGACTCCGTCAATCCTGTACCGTAAATTAAGACTGTCATAGTGCGGTTCAAGATGTATATCAGAGGCGTTCTCCTCTATAGCCTGGCGTACCAATAAGTCCACAAGCTTTACTACCGGAGCTTCTTCAGCCTGAGCTATAACTTTATCAAGGCTTAGGTCTGTTTCCTGAGACGATATCTCCTTTATCCCTAAATCGCTGCCTTCTCCGGCCATTTGGATAGCATCACGAAAGATTTTATCTTTTCCGTAGAAGGCTTCCAGGGCTTTTAAGATATCGGTCCGGGTAGAAACAACAATGTTTATTTCACATCCGGTTATCTTTTTTAAATTGTCGATTAGAATGAGGTCCAGAGGGTCAAACATTACTACCGTTAAAGAATTAAGACTCCTGGACAAAGGAAGAACGATATTCTTTACCGCGAAATCCTGCGGGATTAATTCTTCAAGATTCTGGTCGGCTATCGGCTTGAGCTTACCTGAAGCCAAAGAGACGTATGGTATGGAAAGCTGTTTGCTTAGGGCGATTACAATTTGTTCTTCACTGACGTAGCCTAAACGTATGAGGACCTCACCTAGTTTTCCACCTTCTTTCTCTTGCAAAGAAATAGATTCTTTAAGCTGTTTCTCAGCAATTATCCCCTCGGAAATCAGTATGTCTCCTAATTTTTTATATCGGGCCATTTTTTTTATTTTAACTGCACAGGTTTAAAAAAAGGAAAATCAGGCAGAATCCCATTTATGAATTTAACGCTTCTAGTCAATTTATTAACCGGGTTATCAAACCAAAAAATTACCTTCCAAAATTATCTAAAGCAACTTTTATTGTTTCCCGTTTAGACGCGTTGTTTTGTTCGCGGTTAATAATTTGAGGCCTTTTGGCCAAGAGCGGCTCATCTTCAACTATGCGCGGAGTTAAAAATACCAGCATCTCTCTGTCCTGGTTGTCAGCTCCAGGCCTTTCAGTATAACTGAACAGTTTACCTAAAATCGGGATATCTCCTAAAAAAGGTATTTTTGTAATGGTTGTCGACTCTTCCCGCCTTATCAGGCCTCCTATATATAAAGTCTCTCCGTCCTTAAGGCGCAACACGTTTTTAGTGCCTCTTTCTTCAACATTCTTCAAAGTACTACCGGCTTCTAAACCCGTTATCGCTAAGCCGCTATCAGAAGATTCCCGGTTAAATATCTCAAGCATCAAAGTTATCTCCTGAGTATAAGGGTTTACCTGAGGCGTAACTCTTAATTTAGTACCGGTCTGCTCTCTTTCAACATTCTGGGTGATGGAACCGCCGCCCTCAGAACCTCTGATTGTGGTAACTCCTATGGCTTCATTAACTGTTAAATTCACTTCAGCCGTTTCGTTGGAAAGGGTAAGAATTTTAGGCCGGGCAATGAATTTAGTCGAAGTGTCCT
>JBAYNQ010000033.1:0-9609 GCA_041678705.1 Candidatus Omnitrophota bacterium | reverse complement strand
GGATTATTTTCTAAAAGAAAACGTGCAGTTTCAGGATACCTAAACATATCGATCTGGGCCCGGGTAGCCCAAACAGCTTTACCTTTGCTTCTGTTTAAAATGCGGTAACCGAGCGCGTTAGCATCAGCGAGCCTGCCCATAATCCCTCCTAAAGCATCGACTTCTCTGACTAAATGCCCTTTGGCTACGCCGCCGATGGCTGGATTACAGGAAAGCTTTCCTATGCTGTCAATGTCGATAGTCAAAAGCAGCACACTGCAGCCCAAAGACGCCGCTGAATTAGCCGCTTCAATTCCGGCGTGACCGGCACCGACAACAATACAATCATATCTGCTCATTTGAAGATACCTCAGAATTCCAGCCTTGATAAATACTAATTCAAGTAATAAATGCTCCAGGCGGGATTAAAAGATTATTGCTTTTTTGTCTGCTTAGCAACAGAATCAATTGCCTTCTTTATCACTTCAGGATCACCCAGATAGTAATGTTTTATAGGCTTTAAGTCATCACTAAGTTCATAGACCAGCGGGATTCCCGTAGGAATATTGAGACCGACTATTTCTGCATCTGGAATATTATCCAGATATTTTACCAAAGCTCTTAGGCTATTGCCGTGAGCGGCAATAATAATCCGTTTTCCTTTGGAAAGCTCTGGAACTATAGTTTTATGCCAATAAGGTAGGAAACGCTCAACGGTGTCTTTTAGGCATTCCGTAAGAGGTAATTCTTCTTTAGTTAAATCGGAATATCTTGGATCACCGCCGGGATAACGTTCATCATCGGCGGAAAGTTCCGGGGGCGGGGTATCGTAGCTGCGGCGCCAAATCAGGACTTGCTCTTCTCCATACTTTTTAACTGTTTCCAGCTTATTTAAACCCTGCAAAGCGCCGTAATGCCTTTCGTTTAACCTCCAGGAGCGCCGTACCGGAATCCACATCAAATCCATCTCCTCTAAGGCTATCCAGAGAGTTTTAATTGCTCTCTTTAAAACCGAAGTAAAAGCTAAATCAAAACTAAAACCTTCTTTTTTTAACCATTGAGCCCCCATATGGGCTTCTTTTACTCCTTTTTCGGACAAGCCGACATCAGTCCAGCCTGTAAATCTGTTTTCTAGATTCCAGATGCTCTCTCCGTGCCGCAGCAAAACAAGTTTATGCATATCATCCTCCTAAAATAAAAATGATTACAATGATTAAAGCTAGCCGCAGTATCCCACGGCACCATAGCCCTTATTGAAATCACTGCAATCACTCTTATATCAACATTTTGAATACCCGCAGGCATCACAAACCAAACAGCCTTCTTGATGCCTGAGAGCAAATCCGCATTCTATACAAACTCCCACCACATTATGTGAATTACTTTTCTTGACTACTGTGGCGACTTTTTCTTCTTCGATCTTTTTAACCGGTAACGCCCCGACTTCTACTATATCTTTCTGGTCAAGGCCTCTTTTCTCCAGGACCCGGGCAATAGCATCAGCGCAGGAAAAAATCTTTTTCCCTTTATCCCAGGAAGGAGAGGGACATCTTATGCCTTTTAACTGCTCCACAATAACCTTTATATCTATGCCTCCCCTTAAAGCAAGGGAAACCAACCTGCCGACAGCCTCCAGCTGAGAGCCGGCGCAACCTCCGGCTTTACCCATCTGGGTAAAGACTTCGAACAAATTGCCCTCTTCATCCTGATTCACAGTTATGTATAAATTTCCACAGCCGGTAGTAACCTTAGTAGTAGTTCCTAAAATAACTTCTGGCCTTGGTTTAGGATAAGGAATAACCAGCGAATCGATTTGACCATCTCCCTGCTGCCCCTGAGAATTTTTGCTATCCACAGTCAAAACCTGGACATTTCTACTGCCGTCTCTATAAACCGTAATCCCTTTGCATCCCAGCTTATAAGCAAGCATGTAGGACTCCTTAACGTCCTCCATGTCAGCATCATTCGGCAAATTTATTGTTTTGGAAACAGCATTGTCGGTAAACTCCTGGAAAGCGCCTTGCATCTTTATATGCCAGTAGGGAGATACTTCCATGGCGGTCTTAAATACTCTTTTTACATCATCGGGAATTTCTTCCATTGTTTGTATGCTCTCTCCGCTCGCGATTTTTTTCATGAGTTCCTGAGAGTAAAACTTCTTCTGTTTAGCAATATGCTCAAAAGCAGGGTCTACCTCCAGAAGTTTTTCCCCGTCTAAAACGTTGCGAAAATAACATAGGTAAAAGTTTGGTTCTATACCTGAAGCGGTAGGCCCGGCAATAATACTAATCGTGCCTGTAGGAGCTATCGTGGTAAGAGTAGCGTTCCTTATCTTAGTTCCTTCCTGCTGCCAACGGCTCCCTTTCCAAGCCGGGAATACTCCTCGTTCTTTAGCTAATACTATTGACTCACTTTTAGACACATCCCGGATGAAACTCATAACTTCCCGGGCAAGATTAATAGCCTCATCACTATCATAAGGTATACCTAAAAACCCCAGCATAGTTGCCCACCCCATAATACCAAGCCCGATTTTCCTGGTTCGTAAGGTATTCTCTTTTATCTTGGATAAAGGAAACCTGTTGGCATCAATAACGTTATCCAGAAAACGAGCCGCAAAACGTGTGGTTTTTTCTAACTTAGTCCAATCAATCTCAAACCCCTTGCCGGTATTTTTAAGCATTTTGTACAAATTTATAGAGCCAAGATTGCAACTCTCATAAGGCAGAAGCGGCTGTTCACCACAAGGATTTGTACTCTCAACGTCTCCCAGATGAGCGACAGGGTTGTCTTTATTAATTTTATCAATAAAAACTATTCCCGGTTCTCCGTTTTTATAAGCGTATTTAGCTATAGTATCAAAGACTTCACAGGCATCCAGGCTTTCTACTGTCTGGCCACTATGAGGATCTATAAGATCATACTTCTCTTTGTTTAATACTTTTTCCATAAAATCATCTGTGAGGGCTACTGAAATATTAAAATTGCAGATATCGCCCTCTTTTTCTTTGCACTTTATAAATTCAAGGATATCGGAATGATCAACCCTCAATATACCCATATTGGCACCCCGGCGGGTTCCTCCCTGCTTTACAGCCTGAGTAGCCGCATCAAATACTTTCATAAAAGAAACCGGACCGGAAGCCACCCCCCCCGTTGATTTAACTACGCTGTTTTTGGGACGCAGACGCGAGAAACTAAAACCGGTTCCACCGCCGGTTTTATGAATAAGGGCAGTAGATTTAATAGCATCAAAAATAGAGTCCATGGAGTCTTCGACAGGAACGACAAAGCAGGCAGAAAGTTGGCCCAAGTCTCTACCCGCATTCATAAGCGTAGGAGAATTTGGCATAAATTCCAAGTCTCTCATCATTTCAAAAAAACTCTTAGCCAGACTTTCTATGCTATCCTTGCTTGCGCCATATCTACTCTCTACTCTTGCTATATTTTCAGCGACTCTCGTTAACAATTCTTTAGGCGTTTCAACAATCTTGCCTTCATTATTTTTTCTAAGATAACGTTTCTTAAGGACAACTATAGCATTGGCAGAAAATTTCAAATCCCCCTCCATAACCCCCCTTTTATTTTGTGATTAGTTTTTCTTTTCATTTCAAGCATTCAAAGCATTGCAAGCAGGTTGAATCTCTACGTCTTAACTCTCGAAGTTCTCGCTCCAGCCGAAGAACAAATCATGGCAGAATTTAAAAAAGATAGGACTCTTCTTTATATCACTCCCAAACTTCTTTGTCAAGGAAAAATACCATATCTGGTGGTCTTTTTAGATCAACAACACAATATATTGTTAAGATTCTCTTGGCCGGATTTGATTTATAAAAAACTTACCGTATCTCTGATGATTAATTCTGTATCGAGCTCGACTCTCTGGGGGTCCATTTTACCAGCAATATTGTCTATCAATATTCCAACAGCTCGGCTTACCATAGCTCTCAAAGGCTGCCTTACAGTTGTAAGCATCAGATTCCCATAAAGGCAATGAGGATTGTCATCAAACCCTACAACGCTTAACTGTTCAGGCACTTTAATCCTTTTTTCTTCAGAAAAACTTAATACTTCGCTAGCTATCTCATCGCTGCAGCAAAATATAGCCGTAGGCATATCTTTAAGGACAGTGAGCTCTTCCAGTTTTTCACGAGCCTCTTTACGGGAAAAGTTTGTAACCTTGATATAATCTTTATTTACCTCTATCCCGGTTTTTTCTAAAGCCGCCTTGTAACCTTGCAATCGGTCAATAGCACATTGTACCCGCAGGTCACCGGTTAAATGGGCTATTCTTTTATGGCCATGCTGAATTAAAAACTCTGTTGCCTCATAGGCCCCTTTAAAGTTGTTTACTGAAACAAAATTCACCTGAGGATCTTCTACTTTACGATTAATTACAATTAAAGGAATCTCTTCCTTTAATAAACGCTTCATCTGCTCCTCGTTACCGATAAGATCGGCCATTATGACCCCATCCACAAGCGAAGTTTTGAAATTATCTTTATTCCAAAAAACATTAAGATGCAAATCTATACCTTTTTCGCTAGAAGCAGCTGCAACTTCTCTTATTATTTCTAGAGCGTAAAAAGAATAAAAAATCCCCTCATACCCGGGAATAATTAGGCCGAAGGTATCAAGATGGCCCCCGGCTAAACGACGGGCGTAAAGTAAGGGTTGGTAATCGAGTTCCTTTATGGCACTTTCAACCCTTTGACGATTCTCTTCTTTTAAAGGAAATTTATTGAGGAAACGGGAAACAGTGGCAATTGATACCCCTGCTTTTTTAGCTACTTCTTTTATGGTGATTTTAGAAGAAGACACCAGATATGCCTCTTTATCTTTGTAAGCGTAATATCTAAATTTTGGAATCTCCGGCAGAAAAAGATAGCCGGCTTATCCCCAGTTGTTGCTCTATCTACTAATAACGATATCGCCTTCCTGCACAGTGAACCCGCCGGAAACTTCCTTTATATCAGCTGCTGAAATCTCACGTCGGGTTTCGATAACTTCTACGGTTGCTATCTCTCTGCCGCTGCGCATAATTTTTAAAAGCGCCCCCGGCCTTAAACCAGAACTTTCACCGATGTCCACAACCACGAATTTTTCTTCACCATTGACCGCGATAACTTCGCCCCTTAAACCTTTCAAGCCCGGCGCATCAGGCTTAACGACTATCGGCGGCAATTCCACTGAGGCAGTTTCGCTAGCCAAGGTTTTTTTGCCACCCGCAATAGCCCTTTGAAGCTGCTCCTGCAATTCTTCAAAAGCCATAGATTTTTCCTTTAGCACATTCTCCGCGTCCATTATCCTGCCCTCAATAGCATCTTTTTTCTCCATAGTGCTTTTGAGGTCAGTTTGAAGCTTTATCTTCTCTTTATTGGCCATGACCAATTCACGTTTTAAACTTACATTTTCATTGCGCAGCTTTCGAACTTCGACCACTGCCGAACCTCTTTCTTCCCTCTCATTGACCAAATCCATACTCATGATACGTAAGGTTCTTTCTTTAAACTTGATCTCTTCGTCGAGGCGTTGTTTCTCTTTAGCCAACTGGTCTATCTTAATACTCAATTCTTTATTGTTCTTATCAAGTTCAGTTATACGGCTCTTAGCATCAAACAAAGCTTTTTTTAAGTCATCAGCCATAGCCTCCAGAGCTGCTTTCCCCTGGACAAAATCAGCCCATTGATCATCAGTTTTAACCGAGCTGCCGGAAGACTTATCTACAGTGCTGACTTCAGCTTTTACAGGTTGATTAAGCCTCTCTACTAAAAGGTCTCTTTCCCGTGAAATTTCAGTATATTTATTTTTCCAGTTATCTCTTTCTTCCTCCAGGCGGGAAAGGTCTGAGGTGATAGTGGCTAGTTTTTGTTCCATAGCCGTACTGTTTCTCTCCAAACGGCTATATCTATCTTTAAGGCTGTTATTGTCCTCTGTGAGAATCGCTTTCTCATCTTTTAACTTTTCATTTTCTTCAGACAAGACTCTGGCCTGATTATAAAAAGTATAAGCAGAAAAGCCTATAACCAAAATAAAAACCAAAAGAACTATTGAGATTATTTTTGATTTATCCATCAATACCCCCCTTTTGATAGAATTATAGCATACAAACTATCTCTGTAAAGCATTTTCTTCAAATACCAGTCTGGCTGCACCCTGAGAAGAAGCATCTTCTTTAAGAAGTGAAAACAGCACCTTGCAACCTTTTCTTATTTCATTAAAAGAAAAACTCTTTATGACACGTGTGCATTCATCAAGAAAAACATCCCCGGCTTTCTCAAATCCACCCCCTATTATTAGAGCATCGGGATTAAGCAGGTTTATCAAAAAAGCTGCCTTTATGCCCAGAGAAAGGGCCGCTTCTTTTATCACCGCGCAGGCAACCTTATCCTTTTTCTGAACCTCACTAAAAATGCTGTCTAAAGGCAATTCTCCCGAAGAAGAAATTCTTTTAAGCAAAGAAGTTTCTTTACCCAGAGAGATAAGCTCCTTGGCCTTTTTGGTTATATCCAGATCTGCCGGCCACTGCCTCAAAAAGGAGAAATCTCCAAAGTGAGAACTCATTTCGCTGTGGGAATTCAAAAATAACTCTCCGGCAGAAGCATCTTTACCTTCATACAACCTTCCAGCAGTTACAATTCCGCAGCCAACCCCTGAAAACATGTAAATCATGTTATTGTATTTTTTATTGTGAGCAAAATACTCCGCCCAAGCACAAGCGTTAGCATCATTAACGATAACAACCGGAAGCTTAAAGCGCTTTCGCAAATAATCCCCCAAAGGCACAGAAACATACGCACCATTTCTATCCGGCCAGTGCACAACTCCTTTACTGCGGCTAACGATGCCGCCTAAAGCAAGCCCAATACCTTTAATCTCATTTTTATGCTTTTTGGCTTTAATGAGAATCTTGTCCAGGAGTTCCAGCAAAACTTCTATCGTCTCGTTGGCACTGACATTGGACCTTTTCTTTTTTATTTGGGAAACGATACCTTTCTCCTGATTGAATAAAACAGCCTGAGCATCAAAAAGGTTTAACCCCACACCTACAGAATATTTCTTGTCAGTCATTTGACATTCCCCTATGTTATATTTTATTTACGAAAATAATTTTAATTTAGCCAGATATTGGTGCTAGAAAAATTTTAGCAAAAAATAAGTGTATTACAAGACTTTTGTAAAAAGAAATCTAATAACCGCCCGGGTCACGCAGCTGGTTAAAACTGTCAAAAATACACCGGTAGCCTAAACGTTCAGGTCTCAATCTTGAATTTCAGGCTTTGCACCTTCTCCGAAGGCCTGGATTTCCAGCGCCGGTGTATCCAGCTCCACTGGCCGGGAACTTCCTTTACCCACCCTTCTATTATGCGGGTAAATTTGACTGCGTTCATAAGAATAGACTGGTCTCTTGACTCTCCTGTCTCCATAATTTCTTCAGGAAAAATTTTGATTCGATGTTTAAAACCCTTTTCATGGTAAATATAGGCCGGGACCAAAGATGCTTTCGTACGCAGGCCTAAAACTATGGGGCCGACCGGAGTAGCGGCAAGCTTATTGAAAAACTTAACCCATACTCCGCCGCTGCCGAAGTTCTGATCCATCTGCATAATAACGATACCGTTTCCGGCTAAAGCTTTCATTATCCCGTTAACACACTCCCTACGTGGATAAGAAAAAATAGTATTAACCCCGGCTTTCGACCTTAAATCATAAAGATAATCTCCCGCCTTATCGTCCCGCATAGGGCGGGTAACAAAATAAACCCTATAACCTTCTTTGGCCAGCTTAAGGCTCATTAAAGGAAAATTGCCTAAATGAGCGGTAACTAGAATAACTCCTTTTTTATTTTCTAAAGCTTTGTCAAGGTAAGATTTCCCTTCTACCTGTATATTGTTAAGTTGTTTGAGATTTTTTAAATAATGCAGTAGTTCAAAAGACCCTTGCGCCATGAATACAAAAAAATCACGGGTAATTTTTTTTCGTTCCCTCAGGGATAAATTCGGAAAGGCTGTTTTTAGGCTCTCTAAGGATATTTTACGATGGCGCACAACAACCAAATAAGCGAAATTGCCCAGAACCTTACCCAGAAAATAATTCCACCCTAAGGGCATTACCCCGCTAAATGCCGTAAACCATCTTATGGCAAACCATCCGGCTCTTCTTCGTAGGAATTTATTTTTTTCCTTATTCATATCTTATGTGAATTTTCTTTATCCTATAGTAATATTGAGTTCTAGCGCTGTTCGTACACAAAACTAAACTAGCTCAAAACAAAGCGTTCATAAAAGCATGCCCACTATTATATACACAAATCTTACAGCATCAACGACAAAATACTCATAACTTATATTTCAATTTTCGCAAAAGTTCTTTTCTTTCGATTACGTCAGCTTCTGTTTCTTTGCCCTTAGGAGTAAAACCGTCCACAACCCCGAGGATTCCTCTTCCCTGGGCTGTCTGACAAATTATTATCTCCAGGGGATTAGCTGTTGCACAAAATATACGGCACACTTCCGGAACTTGTTTTATCTGATTGAGGATATTTACCGGATAAGCTTCTTCAACGGCTAAAAAGAAGCAATGCCCGCATCCTATCTTCAGGGCATTTTCAACGGCAATTTTCTCCAAATCTTTACTATTGCTCTGGAATCTCACCAAGCACTTATCCGAAGCTTCACAAAATGCCAGGCCAAAACGAATAGAAGGCATGCTGCCGATGAGAACCTCGTATATATCTTCGACTGTTTTAATAAAATGCGCCTGGCCAATAATAACATTCAAACCCTGTGGTTTTTCTACTTTGACAACTTCTAACTCCAGCTTCACTGCACACCTCCAGTTTATCAATGATTTGCATCTAAAGAAATTCTACGTCTCTTTAAAAACCCAGCCAGTGCCGTGATAATTATGACTGCCAGACAAAAAACAGGAAAAATCTCTCCGTGGGTGTTATAGAAACTCCTGTGATTACTTAAAATTATATTGAAGCTTTTCTGGCCCGAAAAGAAAATATTCTTGTTTTTGTCTTTTAACTCTTCTATCTGGCCGTTGAAAGAAACCTTAGCGCTTATTCCGGTGTTTGAACTGCGAATAATTGAAATCCTGTTTTCTACAGCTCTAAGCGTCATAATACTTAAATGCTGATTAGCCTCCGACTGGCTCCTGAACCAGGCATCATTGGTTATATTAACCAGAAAATCACTATTTCTGGAAACCCGCCTTACCTGAAGCGGAAAGATATCTTCAAAACATATCATCACTGAAAAATGTTTTCCCCGGTAAGTAAAGCGTGTCAACTGACTGCCAGGAGTAATGTCTCCCAAAGAATTTAGTACTCCTATAAATTTAAGTAACTTCCTAAACGGTACATATTCTCCAAAAGGAACCAGCTTAACCTTATTATATAAGGTAAGACATTCTCCTTCTTTATCTAAAAGCAAAGCCGTATTGTAAAACTTACCATCCCGTTCGGTTACCGCTCCAACAAGCGTGTCCCTGTTAATTTCATCGAAAAAGCTCTTGAATTCAAAAAAATTATCGTCATTTACGATTGCCGGCCAGGCTGCTTCAGGAAAAATCACCAGAGAATCCTCTTCTGTGCTTGAGGCCAGATTGCGCATTTTTTTAAAT
>JBAYNQ010000032.1:0-9678 GCA_041678705.1 Candidatus Omnitrophota bacterium | reverse complement strand
TAAAAAATTGAAATTTAAAGCCATAAGTAGGAAAAAACTACCGCATAAGATATGGAGTGATTGTGTGCACTGTGTTTATTTTCCCGATTGCCGCGAAGAAGCGGTGTTTCTGAAATTATCCGTTCCCAAAGGCACTTAAAATAAAATATTTTAAAAAACTATTTAAGAAAAGAGAAGGAGGACAAATATGTTTTTAGTTGATTACCCTCTTACTGAAGAGCAAAAAATGCTACGAGAACTGTGCCGGCAAATAGCTGAGGAGAAAATACGTCCTTTTTCCCGCGAACTTGACGAAAAAGAAGAGTTTCCTTCAGAGATAATAAAGACTTTGGGGCAGTCTGACTTATTTTCTTTATGCATACCTCAGAGCTACGGCGGTATGGGCAGCGGGTTGATGGATTTGTGCATTGCCACCGAAGAAATATCCAGGGTTGACGGAGGGGTGGCTACTTCCTATGCCGCTTCTTTTTTAGGGATGTTTCCAATACTTCTTTTTGGTACCGAAGAACAAAAAAAGAAATATCTTCCCGATATAGCTTCCGGAAAAAAGTTGACCGCCTTTGCTCTTACGGAACCCGAGGCCGGTTCTGACGCTTCAGCCGTAAAAACTACCGCGCGTAAAGAAGGCGACCACTATGTTTTGAACGGAACAAAACATTTTATAACTAACGGAGGAGATGCTGAAATTTACACTATTATAGCAGTTACCAACAAAAATAAAGGGCCAAGAGGTATTTCCGGATTTATTGTGGAGAAGGGTGCAAAAGGCTTTAGCTTCGGAAAGAAAGAAGAGAAGATGGGTATTAGGGCTTCATCTACGGGAGAATTGATTTTTAATGAGGTTAAAGTTTCTAAGAATGACCTCTTGGGCGGCAAGGAAGGACTGGGTTTTATAGCTACAATGAAGACATTTGACCAGTCTCGCCCCGGAGTTGCAGCTCAGGCTGTGGGCATCGCTCAAGGAGCCCTTGAGCTAGCTACTAGCTATTCTCATCAGCGTATACAATTTGGTAAATCTATCAGCTCATTTCAGGGGATACAATGGATGTTGGCTGATATGGCCACTAAAGTAGAGGCGGCCCGCAGCCTTGTCTATAGCGTGGCTTCCATGGTTGATAGAGGCAAGAAAGACGTGGGGGCGGCTTCTGCCGCGGCTAAGCTATTCGCTTCGGAGGTTGCTATGGAAGTAACAACTAATGCGGTGCAAATTTATGGCGGCTATGGCTATATGCGTGATTATCCGGTAGAGAAATTTATGCGCGATGCTAAAATAACCCAGATTTATGAAGGTACGAACCAAATTCAGAAAAGCATTGTCGCTCTTAATCTTATAAAAAAATACGCAAAATAATAAACTCTATCTCCTTGGATAACCATAGAATCCCTAACTCTTTGTAAAATATAGAGTTAGGGATTTTTTTATGCTTGGCATTCTAGGATTTTAATCTCCTGCTTGACAATTTTGGCAATTTTGTTGATAATGCTATTATTTGTGTCTTAAAAATCCTTTGGAACTGTTAGGTTTTTATTGAAAGTGTATGAAAAATATATATATAACAGGTTTCATGGGCACGGGAAAGACTACCGTCGCCTCTATTCTTGCCAGACGACTGTCTAAGGATTTTTTGGAAATGGACGAAATTATAGAGGAGCGCCGCGGCAAGAAGATTTCCGAAATTTTTGCCGAAGAAGGCCAAGAGGCTTTTCGTAACCTTGAGCACCAACTCCTAAAAGAAATCTCCGGCAAGACAGATTTACTAGTAAGCTGTGGTGGAGGGCTTATATGCAGAGAAGATAATTTAAAGCTCCTGAAGGCCTCCGGGATAATAGTTTCTCTTACAGCCTCTCCAGCAATTATTTATGAACGGGTTAAAAAATATACCCACAGGCCTCTGCTTGACGTTTTGGATCCGCTTTCAAGAATTAAAGAGCTACTGGCTAGCCGGCAGGCTTATTATGAACTTGCTGATTGCGTTATAGATACTAATAGCCGTTTGCCCGAAGAAGTGGCTGATGATATTGAAAGCGCTTTGCGAAAGAGAAGCCTGTTCGAGTAAGATTTTTCTTAAACCTGGGGTTTTTAAGTAGTAGTATATGGTAAAGAAAGGTTTTTTACTGCTTAATTTTTTAGGGTTTAGTTTTAAGAAGTACGAGAAAATTAAAGGTTGCTTCGCGGATATCGATGAGATTTTAACCGCCGCCGAAGGCAGTCTTTTGGCAACCAGAGTCTTTGATGATGCCGATATCAAGAAAATATCTTTTATCAAACGGGACGGGTCGCTGGATAAAGAGTTAGAACTTATTGCTGCCGGTAGCATTGATTGCTTGGACGTTTTGGATAAGGATTATCCGCAGTTGCTTAGGCAGATAGATAATCCGCCTTTAGTTCTTTATATAAAGGGTGACCGCCAGATTTTTAATCAGGAGATATTAGCTATCGTGGGTAGCAGGCTCGCTACTGTTTACGGTATTTCCGTAGCTGAAGAATTTTCCAGCCGGCTGGCCAGCCTAGGTTTTGTGATTGCATCGGGTTTGGCCAGAGGTATAGATACGGCAGCGCATAGGGGTGCGCTTTCTAGCGGCAGGACAGCAGCGATTTTGGGTAGCGGCTTATTGAAAATTTATCCTAAGGAAAATGAACGGCTTGCTGAAAGCGTTAGCCATAAAGGAGCGGTTATCTCTGAATTCCCATTAAATACACCGCCCTTGAAAGAAAATTTTCCCCGCCGCAACAGAGTTGTGAGCGGCATATCAAAAGGTGTATTGGTGGTGGAAGCAGCTATAAAAAGCGGGGCTCTTATAACAGCCCGCCTGGCTCTGGAGCAGAATCGAGAAGTTTTTGCTATACCCGGGAATATTGATTCTTTTTTAAGCCAGGGGACTAATAAATTGATCAAGGAAGGAGCTTGCTTGGTTGAGAGTTTTGAAGACATTTTAGGAGAGCTGCCTTTTGAGGTCAGAAAGATAGCCTCAGCTATTTCTTTAGAACTTAAGCCGGAAGAAAAAATAGTTTTTGATATCGTCAGGCGCAAGCCTTCTGCGGCTCTGGAAGAAATTGCCCAGGAGAGTCAATTGAGTCATTCTTCTTTCAGTCGGATTGTCCTGGATTTGCAGCTCAAAGGTTTAATCCGTGAATTTCGCCCGGGAATTTTTATGAGCACGGCCATAGGTAAAGAAAAAGTATCTTAGGATATAAATATGTCAAAATATCTGGTAATAGTTGAATCTCCAACTAAAGCAAAAACCATCTCTTCTATACTCGGAGAAGATTATGAGGTGGTTTCTTCCATGGGGCACGTTGTAGACCTTCCGGCAAGGCGCATATCGGTAGATGTAGATAATGATTTTGAGCCGGTTTATAAGGTTATACCGGGAAAGGAAAAGATAATCCAACAGTTAAAAAAGAAAGCTAAAAAAAAGGAGATTATTTATCTTGCCACTGATCCGGACAGGGAGGGAGAAGCGATAAGCTGGCATATAAGAGAGCAATTGTCAGCAAAAGGAAATAACTTCCAGCGTGTTTCTTTCCACGAGATCACTGATGAAGCCTTGCATCAGGCCTTCAAGCATCCCGCAAAAATTGATATGGACAGGGTAAATTCCCAGGTTGCCAGAAGAGTCTTGGACAGGGTGGTCGGATACAAACTTTCCCCCCTTCTATGGAAGAAGATTGTTCGGGGCCTCTCTGCCGGAAGAGTCCAGTCTATCGCCTTGAAATTTATCGTGGAGAGGGAAAAAGAAATAATGAGCTTTACGCCTAAAACCACTTTTTCTATTGAAGCAAAATTCAAGCATGATAATCAAGTCTTTAAAGCGGTTTTAACCAGGTACAAGGGCAAGAAGATAATTTTTGAGGATAAGAATGCGGCTCTTAAATGCATCGAAGACATTCGCCGGGAGTCTTTTTTGGTTAGCTCTGTCGTTAAAAGGGAAAATTTGCGTAAGCCGCCGCCGCCGCATATAACTTCACTGCTTCAGCAAGATTCATTCAGCAGGCTGCGTTTTTCTGCTCAAAAAACTATGCTTTTGGCTCAGAAGCTATATGAAGGCGCCCAGATAGGGGAAAAGATGGTGGGTCTCATAACCTATATGCGAACTGACTCTTTCCATGTAAGCCCGAAAGCGAAAAAGGATGTCCGGGATTTCATCGAACAGCGCTTTGGAGAAGAATATGTGGCCCAAAAAGAATATCGTCATAAAAAGGCAAAAGGGGCTCAGTTGGCTCATGAGGCAATACGTCCGACAAGTATTTTTCGCAGCCCCTTAGAAGTGAAGGAATTTATCACCGATGACGAATTACGCCTTTATGAATTAATTTGGAGAAGGTTTACTGCTGCTTTTATGAAAGAAGCCCGCTACGAAAGCACTCGGGTAGAAATAAGCTCCAAGCATGCCGGGTTTCAAGCCAATGGTAAAAAACTTCTTTTTCCGGGGTACCTTAAAGCTTTAGAAGATACTCAGGAGGAGAATGTTTTACCGGAATTATTCAAGGGCCAGGAGATTGAGATTGAATCGCTGGAGGCTGTCGAGCATATCAGCAAACCGCCTTTTCGTTACAACGATGCTTCTTTGGTGCGCTTGCTGGAAGAAAAAGGAATTGGCAGGCCGTCGACTTATGCACCGATAATTTACACGCTTATAAAGCGCCATTACATACGTAAGGATAAAAGAGCTTTTATCCCGACGGATTTGGGTATTAAGGTAAGCGACCTTCTGGTTGCTTTTTTCCCTACGGTTATGGACGAAGGATTTACCGCTTCCATGGAAGAAAAACTTGATGAAGTTGAAAAAGGAAAGGTTGAGTGGAATAGGCTTTTGCATGATTTCTACCCTTCTTTTTCTAAGAATGTTGAGCAGACAATGCTTGAGGCCAAGAAGGAGTTTGATTATTCTGAAAAGACGTGCCCTCAATGTAAGGGCAGACTGGTAGTGAAGTGGTCAAGGAAAGGCAGGTTTTTGAGTTGCGAACATTTTCCTACCTGCAAATATGCTGAAAGTATAACTACCGGGATCATTTGTCCGGGTTGCCGGAAAGGAGAGCTTATCGAACGGAGAAACCGGCGGGGCCAGAATTTTTATGGCTGCAGTAAGTTCCCGGAATGCACTTATACCTCTCGCAACTTACCCGATGACGCCAAAGAAACAGATAGCGACGCAGAAGTTGATTCCTGATTGATTTTCCGTAATCTAATATTAAAAAGACCTAACCCCATTAAAGCATGATTCCATTTTCTCATTATATTGATAAATTCATAAATTACATAGCAGTAGAGAAAAACTATTCCCCATACACTGTTACCTATTATAGAGCCGACTTGAAACGGCTCGAAGATTTTCTTAAGTCCCGCAGCGTTACAGATATCCAGAGTATAGACTATTTTATTTTACGAAAATTCTTGAGTGTTTTAAACGAAGAACAGGTTAAAAAACGCACTGTTTCCAGAAAAATTTCAACTTTTAAAAGTTTTTTCAAGTTTCTTATGCGCGAAAGCATAATAAAAAGCAATCCTGCCGCTTCCCTGCTGTATCCGCGTATGGAAAAACCTTTACCGAAGTTTTTAACAGAAAACGAGATAAAAAAAATCATGGATATACCCGCAGGAGAAGATTTGCTGTATCTAAGAGATAAAGCAATACTGGAATTTCTTTATTCTACCGGGGCGCGGGTTTCCGAGATGGTTTCCCTTAAGGCGGAGGAAGTGGATTTAATTGGAGGCATTGTAAAAGTTAAAGGCAAAGGGCGGAAAGAGCGCTTGCTGCCGTTGGGGGAGCCGGCAATCCTTTCCATTAAAAAATATCTAGATAAACGCAGCGATACGAATAGAGCGCTTTTTATTAACAAGAGAGGCGGAGTTTTAACCGATAGAGGGGTGCGTAGTATTATTGATAAATATATTTCCAAAGCTGCTTTATTGCTTAAAGCATCACCGCATACTTTCAGACATTCTTTCGCAACGCACCTATTGAACCGGGGCGCAGACTTACGCAGTGTTCAAGAATTACTCGGTCATTCTAGTATAGCTACGACTCAGGTCTATACTCATTTAACTATAGACTCTTTGAAGAGTGTCTATCAAAAAACCCATCCCCGGGCTAAATGAGAGTTGCGGGAACAAAGACAAAGGTATTCGATATGTTGATTTTTCCCGTTTTAGGCGAAGTATTCCGCGAAATCTCTATGGCTTTGAGCTGGGCCGTATACGATAGTGTTTTTTTGATCACCTTGTTTATTTATCTGCCTTTCTATTTTTGCCGCAGTAAAATAACTCTTCCGGCGCTTAAGGAGAAGCTGGGATTCTTAGGCTGCGTGAGGCAGCCTAAGTCTGTTTGGATACAGGTGGTTAGCGTAGGAGAAGTTAATATGATAGCTAATTTTATTCAGCGCTTACGTAAAGATTACGGTTATCGTATAGTAATTACCACTACAACTTTAACTGGAAATAAAGTTGCTAAAGAAAAATATTCTTGCTGTGCCCAGGTGGTGTTTTTCCCGTTTGATATTTCCTGGATATTAAACAGATTTATCGCAAAAATAAATCCGGCAATATTCGTGGCCGTTGAGACTGAAATTTGGCCGAGCCTTTTTCATCGCCTTTACAGAAAAGGGGTTCCGATAGTAATTATTAACGGAAGGATATCTGATCAAGCTTTTGCCAGGTATCGTTATATAAAACCGTTGACTAAAAAGGTATTGAGCTTGTGTGATATGATCGGAGTCCAGAATGAGCTGTACAAGGAGCGTTTCCGGCATTTAGGTGCCTCTGGGCAGAAGCTTGTGATAAGCGGTAATATGAAATTCGAAGGTATATCTTTCGATGAGGGGAAGCTGCGGCAATTCCAGCAGCGATATCGCCAGTCTATACAAAAAACCGGTAATTTGCTTTTTGTTTGCGGTTGCACCCACGATCCAGAAGAAGAATTACTGGCTGATGTCTATAAGCAGATACATAAGATTTACCCTGAGCTTAAGCTTATCATTGCGCCCCGCCATCCCGAAAGAGCTTCCGAAATAGAAAGGATTTTTTCTTCCAGGGGGTTTGTACCGTACCGTTTGAGTTGTGCAAGCGGGCTGCTTGATAATACGGGCGATATAGCTATTGTTGACGGGATAGGCCAACTTATCTATTTCTACAGCGTGGCTGACCTTTGCTTTGTGGGGGGTAGTTTTTCTAATGACGGAGGCCATAATATATTAGAGCCCATATACTTCTCGAAGCCAGTGCTTTTCGGGCCACATATGGAGAATTTTCCTGATATAGAACGAGTGGTGCTTGAAAAGGAAGCCGGATTAAAGGCGCACAGCCCCCAGGAGCTTAAAGATAAAATTGTAAACCTGGTTAAAGATAAGGCATTGCGCCAAAATTTTAGTAACAATTGTCTTGAGGTATTCAATGGAGAAAGAAGGGATTTGGAAAGAAATTTTCAAATAATAGATAATTTTTTAAGCCGGAGGCATAAAGATGCTTAGGATAAAAAGATGGTACCTTGATTTTATCGAAAAAAAAGATAGAAATATTTATGGAAAAGCTTTGTACGGTGCCTTCTGCCTTCTTTCATTTTGTTACGGCGTAGTTGTCTATTTAAGAAATTTCTTTTATGATAAAAATTTTATGCCGATTTATAGGCCTGAATCAAAAGTTATAAGCGTAGGTAATATTTCTTGGGCTGGTTCTGGAAAAACCTCTCTTGTGGCTTTTTTATATAAAAAATTATCTTCAACACATTCTGCTGCGATCTTGCGCCGGGGCTATGGACGGGATGAAGGAGAGCTTCTCAAAGAGCTGACGGATTCGGTGTTCGCGTCTCCCAACAGGAGCGATTTAGTAAAAAATCTCAAAGATAAGTTCAATCTTTTTATTCTGGATGATGCTTTCCAGCACCGTAAGCTGGCTAGAGACCTAAATATAGTGGTCATGGCTGCCAGAGAGTTCAATAACGGTTTTAAGCTTATCCCAGCGTCTTTCTTTAGAGAGCCGATGAGCAGTTTGAGCCGGGCGGATATTATTATTTTGCATTACAGTGACGAAGCCGGCGATATAGCTTCAATTAAAAAAAATCTTGAAAATCAATTTCCCGGATTGAAAATATACCTTTCTAACTATCGGGTCTCAGGTTACCGCAGCTTTAGTGGTAAGCACTATCCAGCTGACTTCTTAAAGGGGAAGAAAGTGGCGGCGTTAACCGCTATAGGTTACCCAGGAGGCTTTTTTAATAAATTAAAAAGTACAGGAGCTTTGGTTATGCGCGAGGCTGCTTATCCGGATCATTACGAATTCAAAGAGAAGGAATTCCGTAAATTGGAAGATGAGATTCTATCTTCGGGAATAAAGACCCTTGTAATTACCGGCAAGGACAAATATCATATTCCTGACTTAGTTTTGCGTCTAGATATTTTTATAATGGATGTAGAATTGATAATAGAAGCCGAGGATGATTTGTTGAAGCGGGTCGATTTAGCTATTTCATCAGGAGAAAAGGATGTATAAACTGGCCTATACAGTAAGATATTTTCTCTTAAGGCTGCCATTAGATTTTTCTTTCTTTTTAGGAAATTTTTTAGGGTTTTTATTTTATTTTAACTTTCATCGCCGGAGGACAGCTTTCAAGAATGTAAAAATGGCTTTTCCTACTAAGAGCAGCCGGGAGGCTCTAGATATAGTTCGCCGGAGTTCATACAGCCTAGGGTTAAGCATAACAGAATGTTTAATCGCACCTCGTATATACAAATATATCACCATAAAGGGCGAAGAAAACATTGATGATAATGGTGGTATTTTTGTCGGCATACATTCAGGTAATTGGGAGGTAGTCATCTCTGCCTTCGCTCAGAAGCACAAAATGGCTGTTTTTGCAAATCCTCAAAAAAATAAAGGCTTGGATGGTTTTTTGAATGAATTACGCAGACAGGGAGATGTCCGCGTCTGCCTTACTGTAAAAGAGCTGATAAGCTGTCTTAAAGATAATTATCTTGTTGGAGTGGTTATAGACCATGGCGCGGAGAAAGACGCTTTAATGGTTGATTTTTTTTCTCACTCGGTACCGACACCTAAGGGGGCAGTTTATCTAGCTAAAAAATTTAATAAGCCTATCTATACCAACTTTTCTTTTAGAACCGGCAGATTTTCACATCGCAGTCAAATCGGCAAGCCGATATACCCTGAGGGCAAAGAAGAAAGTCAAATCCTGCGCCAGCTTAACGCTATATATGAAAATTACCTAACGGAAAATCCCTGGGAGTATTTTTGGTACTATAAACGTTTTAAATACAAAAAAGACCGAGATGTTATTGTGCTAAGCGATAAGCGGCTTGGGCATCTTAAACAGGCATTATCTCTGGTTAAATTGCTTTCAAAGAAAGGCTATGAATTGCGGGTTAAAACGATAGAAGTCAATTATCGTAATCGCTTCAGCCGTATTTTTGCCGATATATTGGCTTTTTTTAGTCCCCGCGGCTTTTTGTTTTCTTCCCGGATGCTTTCCTGGTTGGTTGACAAAAAGACTTTTAATCAACTTGACAAAATGCATGCAGATATAGTTGTTAGTGCGGGAAGCTTTATGGCGCCAGTCAATTATTTGGTTTCCTCTTATAGCGGGGCTAAATCTGCTGTAGTTTTGAGGCCGAATATTAGCCTGCGTAAATTTGACCTGGTGATTGTTCCAGAACATGACCGAGTGCAT
>JBAYNQ010000031.1:0-9803 GCA_041678705.1 Candidatus Omnitrophota bacterium | reverse complement strand
TGCATACTAAATGGTGATGATGCCGCTGGCCTTCGGGGCCTTTATTCATCTCATATCGAGCCCGGCCGTCGCCAAAGTCTGACTTAGAAACTACCCCCATCTGAACCAATAGTTCGAGAGTCCTATAAACGGTCGCCAACCCTACACCGGGATACTTTTTGTGGACCTCTAAGTAAACGTCTTCAGCGCTAAGGTGACTGGAAGAAGAGCTCAAAACATCCAGTATCAACCTACGCGGGAAAGTAAACCTGTAGCCGCACCCCTTAAATTGCCCCTGCCACCAGCCCGACCCCCTATTTCTTCGGTAAAAATGCCCCTGCATTCATTATCTCCTATTGATAATGGTTATCATTACCAAATGAAGTATAACACTTAGATAGGCCGGCTGTCAAGAGAGAATTGAGGAAATTATTATCTTTACCAAGCGGAAGGTTTAGCAGAACTCCCGGCGCACACTCAAATCCGGGTTCTTTATGCGGTAGTTACCAAATAAAACTAAAGCCAGTCTCGATCCTGGAATCATCACTCTCTCTCGCCAGGCGCAGAAACCACTTGGCGTTTTCACTGAAAAAAGAACGCTGAAAAGTCACACTTAAGCCTAAATCCTCGCCCCTAGCACTCTTTAGGTAAAAAACTAACTCCTTATCTGTTTTAAATTTAACAACCGCTCTGAACCTGACGGCCTTTATCCTTGAACCACCATAATCCATTTCAAAAGAGATGCCGGTTTTGCTGAATTTCCAGACACCGTAAAGAGTTATTATTTTATCACGAGAACCCTTCCTAACGCCCGCCCCCAGACGATATTGGATAGCCCCTTTCTTTCCCTGAATACTGGGAGTTTGAAAATAAACTCTAAACCGGAATAAAGAATTAAGCCCTGCATCAAGAATATAAACAAGCCTGTTTTTAGATGAAATATCCCATAATCCTTCAAAAGAAAGTTCCTGTAAGGCCTTTTTCTTGGTTTTTAAATCAGTTGTTTTGTAAGCATAAGTAAGCGTGTTATTTTTTACTTTCCAGGAACCTTCCAGAGTAAAGATTTCCTGTCTCAGCCCGGTTCTGTTGACCAGAAAGCACAACCGATTATCTTTATCTGCCTGCCACCGGCCCTCAAGCCGCAAGCGTCTAACCTTGTAACTTCCCAGGCTATCTACAGCGCCAAGCGAAAAGATAAGGCAGTTTGATTCAAAACTTACCAAACTTGTTTTAAAATTAAGTTTTCCTGAGCCCTGAGTTTTAGCCTGATTTAAATTAAGCGTGAGATTGTGGTTAGCATCCAGGGCCCATTGCCCTTTAAAGATTATCTTCTCCGGTAAGTATTCTTCAAGGCGGCCGGGACATAAACCAACAAAGGTATATACGGCATGGTTATCAGCATCTATGGACCACGTGCCGGGAAATCTTAGCTCCCGCCCGTTCCTATTTATAATCAGCAAGTTATCGCGTAAGCTATACTTGACCTTCATTGAAAACGGCTAAGCAAGATGAGCGTTTCAGGCTTCGGCCAGATAAACCTTATCATTCTCATGCACAGGCCTTAAGACCTTTACTCCTATTTCATCCCCTTTAGAAGCTTTCGAAACATCTTTATGGTCAATCTGCATAGAACTAACGATTTGCCGAAAATCATCGTTAGCTCCTTTTATGTGGATTTTGTCTCCGGCGCTCAAAGAGGCTTTGAGCTTTATTATACCGACTGAAATCTTTCCAAAATAATGTGTAACAAAGCCGATTTCCTTTTCTTTATTCTTCAAAGCTCCCGATGCCTTTCTATTGCTTGGGGGTTTCCGGCGAACGGGATTCTTTTTTTTCTTCGCGTCCGGTTTCGCCGTTCTTTTAGAAACTCCTGTCGCAGCTTTCTTAGGTTTCTTTTTAAGCGGTTTTTTAAAGGCCTTCTTTCCAGCTGGCTTCTTCTTACCAGGCCTGCTAGGCCTTTTCTCATCCTTCTTTTTTTTCTTTACCTTAGCCTTAACCCTAGGCTTCTTTCTTACCTTTGTCTTCCTCCCGGAAAGTTTCCCGGAAGCAGGTTTCTTTGGATTAAAAATTGTCTTTAAAAAACCAAACAACGCCATATCACCTACCAGCTAAAATTACATGTAGGATAAGCTTTAGAAGGTTTAACCTCAGGGTTTATCTTAAAAAGGCCAAACCCTTGCAAAACCTCAAAAACCAGAATTAAAGAGAACAGAGTCAATAGTACAGAAAAAAACAATTTAGCTCTTTTGGTACGAGTACGCTTTAAAGCAATCATGCTGGGCAGAATACCAAAAAGTGTAACTATACCCAGCCCCCCAACCACATCTATCGCTTTAATAAAGATGTCGGGGTAAACAAGCGCCACGATGAGCGGCGGCCCAAAAGTTAAAGCTAAATTAAAAAATTTGTTTTTGATATGAAGATGATTCTGAGCCAAATCCCTTATAAAGCTAAAAAGCCCTAAGCCATTGGCCAGATAAGAAGTCATTATGGCCAGAAGCGCAAAGATAAGCGAAACTACCGTAAAAAGAGAAGAATTCATAAGCTCTGCCAAAGGCACTGTAGCCGGAAGGTTCTTCTGAAATGCTTCTATAAGACTTAGCTCTTTGCCACTATAAGGAATAGCCCCTATCCCCACAAAAACCCATGCCGCATTCATAACATAACCGATTATCATTCCTACGGCCATAGTCTTTACAACTTTTGAAATTTTCCAATCTAAGCTATGGCATATATTTGGGATGATGTTATGAAAATGAAACGCGGTTATTATTACCGGTAAAGCCGCCGGCAGAAAAATCCATTTTTGAAAAGATAGCCTTTGAGGCTGGATATGATAAGAGCCCATAAATACTATTATGCCAAAAGCAATAAGCATTGTGATAACGAATAAAGCGTTAAATTTTTGAATTATGCTCATGCCGCTTACAACTACCGACGTCATGATTATGAAAAACATTAACATTACAATACTCTTGGGCACCGGGAGATTAAATAAACCCGCAATAATGTCTGTTACCCCCGAAAGATAAGCTGTAAGCAACCCGTAAAGTATAAGAAGGTTTGCCGCTATCGCTATCCATTTACCCAGAGAGCCCATGTACTGATGGTACAAGCTTGGATAATTAAAAACAGCTTGTTTTTTCTTTATGGCTTCTTCACCAAGAATCACGGCGGTAGAAAACATTGCCAGGGCAACCGCTACCATACCTACAAGCGAAGGCAAAAATCCGGCTAATCCGGTTTGAATCGGAAGAGCCAGTATCCCGGCGCCGATTAAGTTCCCGGTAACCAGAAAAGCGATCAACAAAATTATCAGAAAAGAGCCTTTTTTACGCACTCCGAACTCCTTTTATTTTTAGCAACAGGAAACGCATCTTGCCAATCCACCCCTTGAAGTTTCTTTGTAATTTGAAGACATATGTTTCCCTGTATCCTTCATAGCTAGGACCACCTGGTCAAATTTAAGTTTTTGTTTTGAAGGATCCCCTGCCGAAGCCAGAAGATAGGCGTTGTAAGCTTCAACCGCCGCGACAGCATTGCGCTCAATGCAGGGAATTTGCACATATCCTCCCACCGGATCACAAGTAAGCCCCAAATGATGCTCAAGGGCTATCTCGGCAGCATTCTCTATAATATCGATATTGTAGCCGTTTATATACGCCAGCATACCGGCAGCCATCGAAGAAGCCACACCAACTTCTCCCTGACAACCAACTTCAGCACCTGAAATACTGGCGTTATGTTTAGCAATAAAGCCAATTACAGCCGCCACAAGCAGCCCTTCTCTGAGCGAATCTCTAGAAATATGAAAATGGTGCTTTAGAAGATAAAGTATCGCCGGAATAACTCCGCAAGACCCCGAAGTAGGCGCAGTTACGATTCTTTGACCGGCAGCGTTTTCTTCAGAAGCTGCTAAAGCATAGGCATTAAGATAGGCGAGGAAACGATCCGGAGCGTCTCCAAAAGAATGCGCCCTTTTATAAAGTAAAGAAGCCTTCCTGAATAAACCGATTGGGCCGGGCAAGACTCCTTCAGCATGGATACCCGCTTTAACGGAAGTTTCCATGGCTAAAATTATCTCATCCAGCTTATTGTTAATCTCGCTTTCACTTTTCAAGGTGATAGCTTTTTCATTAGCTAGAGCCAAATCCTTAATGCTGATTCCCGACTTGCTGAGAGTTTCTTTTAATCCAGTCATACTGCTATATGCATAAACCGGCTTAGGAGATTTATCTTTACTTTGGCCCTTACACTTAATGAATCCTCCGCCAATAGAATAATATTCCTTTTCAAAAATAACTTTCCTTCCGGAAACAAGTTTGATTATCAAAGTATTAGCAAATGAGCTTTTAGGTTTTGACTTTTCAAAATAAATATTTTTGCGGCTAAAAGAAATTGACACTCCCTTTGCCCTAACGGCATAGACATCTTTATCGCCGCTCAAGAGGCCGGACAGCGCTTTAGAATCACATGTTTCAGGTTCCCAGCCTAATAAACCGGCGGTTACAGCGCGATCCGTGCCGTGGCCTCTGCCGGTAGCGCTGAGGGAACCAAAAAGATGAACTTCTATGGCACTAGCCCTTTTAAGTTCTTTGTCGGAAATGTTCTGTAAAGCCTTTTGGAAATTATACGCGGCCGCCATGGGGCCTATGGTATGCGAGCTAGACGGGCCAGGGCCGATTTTGAATAAATCAAAGATAGAAGTGACAATGGGTTCTAGTACTTTACTCATAAAACAAACTAGCAGTAGCCTGAATATAAATTTCTTATAATGATTATTATTTTACCCTTATCTTTAAATATTGACAATTAAAAATAAATAAAACATACTCTTGGCCCTTATGCATTTTTCTATTGCCAACAGTACAAGCATAAGTTAGTATGCTTTCATGGTTCAAAATTCAAAAGCTTGGGGAAAGCTAAGCAAAAATTTTGACTCCGGCGTTAAAGGGAAAATTAATCCCTCTGCCGCCGATAATATACTAATTGCATGGCCGCAAATCTTAGAAGTGATAGCCCGCCACAGCCCCGGGAAGCGAGTCCTTGATTACGGCTGCGGCACCGGAGGCTTATGCAGCCTACTGAATCTAAACGGCTTTGCGGTTACGGGAATGGATTTTTCAGAAGATATGATAAAAATAGCCAAGAAACAAACTTCTAAAAAAATAGACTACTTTGCAGGAGATAGAAAAACGCTTAAAGATTTAAAAAGAGGTTTTGCGGCTATTTCAGTTTGTATGGTTTTACCCTTTATAAAAAATCTAAATCCTTATCTAAAGGTTTTTTTTAATTCGCTCGGCTCTAAAGGCATAATAGCGGTTGCTGTGTTCAACCCTGATTTTATAAAAGCTCTCAGCAAAGAAAAGAAAATATTTAAGCCTATAAAAGACGAACCGCGCGCGTTTAACTTTACCCTGAGCAAAAACCCTCCGATTAAAGCCTACCTTAGAACCGAAGCTGAATACAAAAAAAACTTTTTAAATCAGGGATTTAAATTCCTCTACTCTGCTTACCCAAAATTCAGTAAAAAGTTTATCAAAGCCTACTCCTGGGCGTTTGCGCCAAAAATACCTGAATTTCTGATAATGGCTTTCAGGAAAGTTTAAACTTGAGGACTCGTATTGTGCCGGTATTTGACTACCTTGACTTTTTCTTCTGTGACCAGGCCTTCTGTTACAACCTCATCCAAAAAAGGCAAAAGTTTATCCAGGTTCTCTTTTGAATCAACCAACTCAACGATTACCGGCAAATCTTCAGACAGGCGCAGGACCTTAGCGGTATGCATCCTGCTGGTTGCGCCAAAGCCCATCACTCCTCTTGTGACTGTGGCACCGGCAAGGTTCAATTCGCGCGCCTTTAAAACAATCTGTTCGTACAAAAGTTTACCTTTGTAAGTATCTGTCTCTCCAACGAATATTCGTAACAACACTCCTTCTTGCGGCAGCTTCATAATACCTCCTCAGCGTAAGATTCCGGATAAAAAACGAAAAACAAAAAAACCGGAAAAAACAAAGAATAAACAAAAAATATTGTTAGCCAGGATGTTTAAAACAGCTATTTTTACCTGGTTTTCCCTCAAGAGATTAAAAGTTTCTAGCGTAAAAGTTGAAAAAGTGGTAAACGCCCCTAAAAGCCCCACGAAAACAAATAATTTGATATTGGATGAAGCCAGGGCCTGTTCAAAAACACCCCAGAAAAAACCAACCAACAACGATCCCAGCAGGTTAACGCTCAATGTCCCCCAGGGAAAAACTGAACCGGCGAATCTGTGCGCAAAACCGGAAGTAAAATAACGCAGGAGAGCTCCAAAGGCTCCGCCTAAAGCAATCGCTAAAACTTTTACCATATATTGAAAAATTATATGAATATATCTATTTCTCTTGGAGTTTCTTGGCTATTTCCACCGCCTGAACCCCATCTTTAGCGTAAGCGGCACCAATAGAGGCCGCGTACACTTCTGTAACCACAGCGCCGCCAACCATAAATCTGCACCTCAAACCCTCTTTCTTGGCCTCTTTGACAACTTCCCCCATGTTAACCATGGTCGTAGTCATAAGGGCCGAAAGAGCCACAATATCGGGAGTATGGCGCTTTACGGCCTGTATAATTTTAACGGTAGAAACATCTTTTCCTAAGTCGATAATCTGAAAACCGTGGTTCTTTAACATAAGAGAAACAATATTTTTCCCTATATCGTGTATGTCACCCTCTACGGTAGCCATAAGGACAATGCCTTTTCTGTCCTTTTCTATTTCGCGGCTCTTAAGAAAAGGCTGGAGAACTTCGACTCCTGATTTCATGGCCTCAGCGCTGGCTATCAATTGAGGAAGAAAATATTTCTTTCTATCGAACAGCTCCCCTACTTCTATTAGAGCCGGCACCATTACTTCCCGCATAAGCCTTAGAGCTTGGCTTCCGGAAGCCATAGCCGCCCTCACAAAGCTAGCAGCTCCCTCTTTGTTGCCTTCCAGAATAGCCTGGCGTAAACTTTCTTGAGGAGAGTTCCGCGAAATTTTTGATACTTTTCTTTCGGCCGGAAAGCCTGAGTATTTGGCTACAAATTTTGAACCGGCGCCTGGTTTATCAAGCAAAAAGTTAACCGCGAATTTATCTTTGCAGGGTTTTACATCAAGCGGATCGGCTATCGCCAGGCAAAGTCCTGATTTTCTGGCCAGAGAAAGAAAAGCCCTGTTTAGTATGCGCCTCTGCGGCAAGCCAAAAGAAATATTAGAAAGCCCGATGACAGTCTTGATTCCAAAAATATTCGAACACCACCGAATAGTCTTTAAAGCTTCTGCCGCCGCGAAATGATGGCAGGACACGGCCATAGCCAAGACATCCGCGATTATGTCCGCTTTGTCAAAACCAGCTTTTTTAGCCCGGGTAAAAATTTCTTTGATATTCTTCTTACGTTCAGAAAACTTCAAGGGTATCTTTTTCCCGGATAAAGGGAGAAGTATAAACATAGCCCCATATTTTTTAGCCAGGGGTAGGAGCTTTCTAAACTTATCCTTTTCTCCGGAAATAGAATTTATCAGCGCTCGGCCGGGATAAAAACGCAGGGCGGCTTCTAAAACTGCCGGGTCAGAAGAATCAATCACCAGAGGTAAATTGCTGGAAACGGAAAGTATCTCGATAGCTTTTAGCATGAGTTTTTTTTCATCAGTTCCGGGACAGCCAACATTGACATCCAGCAGCTTCGCTCCTTCGGATTCCTGCTTACGGGCGTATTCACGAACCAAAGAAAAATCACCCTTGGCCAGCTCCGCCTGCAGCCTTTTTTTTCCGCTGGGATTTATTTTTTCGCCAATAACAGCAAACGAACTTTTATCGTCGAAAGTAAAAAAATTTCTGGCACAGCTTAACGCGAAGAACTTCTTTCTCCTTTTTATCGCCGGCCTGCTTCCAGTAAGAACTTTCTTGAGACGATAGATATGCTCCGGCCCGGATCCGCAGCATCCTCCGATAAGCCCGGCACCGGATGAAACAAATTTTTTTCCAAAAGAAGCAAAACGCTCAGGCCCCATGCTGAAAACAGTTGAATTGTTTATGAGCCTCGGTAACCCGGCGTTGGGCTTTGCCGATAAAGGAACCCTAGCGTAAGGACGCATTAAGGAAATTATTTTTATCATTTCCCGAGGCCCGGTAGAGCAATTACACCCCACAACATCAGCCCCCAGGCCCTGTAAGGTAATCAATGAACTAACAGGATCATTGCCATTGAGGGTTCGGCCGTGCTTTTCGTAAGTCATGGTTACTATAGAAAACAGGTTCCCCGATTCCTTTACCGCTAGAAGCGCTGCCCTTGCTTCCTGAATATCCATCATCGTTTCGATTACCAACAAGTCCACTCCGCCGGCAATCAGGCCCTTGATTTGTTCTTTAAAAATATTCACGGCATTGTCAAAACCAAGCGCTCCGAATGGTTTGACAAACTCTCCAGTGGGGCCTATACCTCCGGCAACAAGCGCTTTTTTGGCGGCGGCCTTCTTAGCTAAAATTCCTAAACGTTTATTTACGCCAAAAACATCGGATATGCCATGTTGAGAAAGTTTCGGGCGGTTAGCGCCAAATGTGCAGGTATAAATTATATCAGCTCCTGCCTGAACGTATTCGGAATGTATTTTCCCGATAACTCCCGGATTCTCCAAGCACCACTTTTCAAAACACGCCCCCTTAGGCAGGCCTTTCTTTTGAAGCTCTGTGCCGGTAGCTCCATCAAGAATAACAATACGCTTATTTATAAGATTAAGTATTTTTTTTCTCAAAACTCTCCTTTTATTATACCGGTAACCGCGATCACTGATTTCTCCGGTATGAGCATGTTGCCGGCATTTATCTTTAACCCTAACTTTCCTAAATCAAGGATATCGAATAAAACTTTCTGGTATTTATGACTGAAGTCTCCATAACCGCAGGAAATCCTCCGGGAAAGGAGCTCTGCGCCTTCTCTGGAAAGATTACGGTTGCAATATTGCTGCAGCCAATCTATGCAGGCGTCTGCTGCTTCACCCGCCAAAGCATCGTAGACAACCGCTTTGGTCATATTGCCCTTTTGATTTTTATTTATGGCTTCGACTATTCCTGAGCCGGAGGTCGCCGCCATTATCAGGATACCATCTGAGCCCTTCAACAGCGAAGCCAAGAGCCTGCTGGCAAACAGGTTCCCGTCAGAAAGCACGACTTTTTCGGTATCTTTTTCTTTGATTGCAGCCTCAAGAAAGACTCCCTTGGGTTCAAGAAATTCCTGCGCCTCGTTATAATAGGCCCTGAATTCCTCCTGCTGGCCTAAAGACAGCTGGGTCAATCCCGGGCTATACCCCAAGCGCCGGTAAACCTTTTCTTCTGAAACCGTTATATTAATCGATTTAAAAAACTGCGGTTTAATAAAAACACCCTCCTTAAAAGGCCCAAATAATAAACTCCTGTAAGAAATTAAATACAATCTATCATTAATGCAGGATTTTGACAAGGTAGTTTTTGAAAGTCTTGGCTTCTCGGCTTCCTGCGGAAACCATTTAGGATCCAATGGTTACATACGGAATTCTCGTCTTAAAGGGAAATTTTGCCCGTAGCAATTAAATTAGCGCAGGCCTTCCATCTTGAAAAACTAAGACTTAAAATATTTACTGTTTAAATTTGCGGGTAAACGGAAAAAAGGATGAAGTTTTTTGGTTAAGCAAACTGGGGGAAACGCCCAAACCCCTAATTTCAATGCTGGCATTTTTTAACCAGATAGTGTATTTCTTACTGAGCTTTTCATGGCTTATTAGTCGTTTTGCCGCTTCAGTAATGTAATTGGCTGTATATTCGACTACATT
>JBAYNQ010000030.1:0-9872 GCA_041678705.1 Candidatus Omnitrophota bacterium | reverse complement strand
AACAAAAAACATGCCTCGTATGCCATAGCCGTGAAGGTATGATACCTGAAACTAAAGATAATTCAATATAAAAAATTCTTAATAGAAAACACTTGCCCTGCAAGATTCCTTTTGTTTGTCCCGCACCCCTATTGTGCGTCCTTAAGCTTTATTTTGTCAACATGAGCGTTATTGTTAAGTTTAAGTTATAAGCGGGCGAGCGGAATCGAACCGCCGTCTCAACCTTGGGAAGGTCACGTTCTACCATTGAACCACGCCCGCATATATAATGTCAAATAAGCTTGGCTACCATCGCCCCGAACCAAAGCTCACGTACCTGCTTGGTTCGGGATTAATTCAGCTGCATGATTTTTCTTCTCTTTGCTTGAAAAATCATAGCTTCATTAAAACCACGCCCGCATCAGCATTAAATAAATTTTCGCGTATTAATTTTAAGTAAAGCTCAGCCTGCCAACGGTGTCGGCAATGCGAAGACAGAACTCTTAGCTTGTGCCAAGCGCATTGACTGCCATTGCCTCAAAGCAAAGCTTATTGATTCGTTACTTTAAGAAATGGCATTTTTCGGTTATTTTTAAGGAACAGAACTTTCCGCACATTGAACAAGTCTTATCAGCAGAACTCGTGTTTTTGCGGTATTTTTTAGCCTTTTTTTGATCAGCCGCTAAACTGAAAACTCCTTGCCAATTTCTCCTTGCTCTAAATTTAGAAATCGAAAGATCCTTTTGCCATTCATCTTTAAAGCGTAATACATCTACTGAATGAGCTGCGATTCGTGAAGCAATAACCCCCTCGGTAATATCATTTAATGAGGGGTGGCGTAGGTGTTCAGCCGGCGTTACAACGCATAAGAAATCTGCTCCATAAAAGGCAGCCACAGTCCCTCCGACAGCAGAAACAATATGGTCGTAACCGGGCGCACAGTCAACAGTAAGCGGCCCCAAAATGTAAAAAGGTGCCCGGTGACAAAATTTTTTTTCTAGTGCTATATTGGCGGGAATTTCATCTAGCCGTATATGTCCAGGGCCTTCGACCATTACCTGAACGTTGTTTTCGCGGCATTTTCTTACAAGTTCCCCTAAAACCTTTAGTTCAGCTACTTGGTGGTTATCGGTAGAGTCAGCGATAGCTCCTGGGCGCAACGCATCACCCAGACTGATAGTTATGTTGTATTTCTTAGCCAATTCAAGTATCGCCTCAAAATTAGCGTACAGGGGGTTTTCTTTTCTGTTTACATGCATCCAATTAGCTAGAAGAGCTCCTCCTCGGCTTACAACACCGCCTACTCTTTTCTTTTTTATCAGATTTTTCACTGTTTTTTCCAATATGCCGGCATGAATGGTAAAAAAGTCAACGCCTTCTTCAGCTTGGCGCTTAAGCGCCTGATAGATATCGTCAAAAGTTATTCTGTGAAAATTTTCTTTACGTTTTTCGGCTTCAATCGCTACCTCATATATAGGCACAGTTCCTACCGGAACCGGGGAAAGCGCTAATATTTCTTTAAGTAATTTTTTGTAATTTGGGCTGACGCTTAAATCCATTACAGTATGTGTTCCGCAGCGAACGGCTTCCCGCATTTTTTTTATTTCGGAATTAAGGTTAGTTCTTTGTGTCGAGAGGCCTATATTCGTATTAATCTTTATCTTAAGGCCTTCACCTATAGCTACAGGGTTTGATAGATTGTGGTATTTATTTGCAGGAATAACGACTCTTGCCAGCCTTAATTGCTTTTCCAAAAACGCTTTGCTTACTTTTTCCCGGCTGGCAATTTTTTTTAAAAAGCTTTTGCTAAACATAGTTTATAACCCCTAACGGTCCTTTTTAAGTCGTTAGCTTTAACTAAACCGCGGCAGACTGCAACATTATTGATATTCATTTTTATTAAAGATTTTATATTATACAGATTTATGCCTCCTATGGCAAATATTAGTTTATCGGTTTGTTTTATAATGCGGGAAATTTTACAAGGCGTTAAAGTTACTGGGATATCCTTTGTTTGAGTTTTAAAGACTGGCCCAAAACTTAGGTAATCAATATCCTCATTTTTAAAACTTTTCATTTCGCAATCAGAATGGACAGTTTTCCCGATAAATTTATTTTTCCCCAGCAATTTTCTGGCTGATGAAACAGGTATATCGTTATCTCCGAGATGAAGTCCGTCAGCTCCAGAAAGATGGGCAATGTCAGCCCGATCATTAACGATAAAACATTTTCCTTGCTTGTGGATTATTTTTTCAAGGTCTAGGGCAATAGACAGAAATGTGCTGTCGGAAATATCTTTGGCTCTAAACTGCAGGATATCTGTACCGTATCGGGCAAGTTTATCTGCGGTAGCAAGCATATTGTTCCGGGACTGAAGGGTTTTTTCATCGAGAATCGCGTAAAGCAGCCCCTTTTTTGAAAGACTCTTTTTCGAGCGCATAGATTTCATAACGTATCTTTTTAATAAAAGGCGTCTCTTTCGGTATTTCCAATTTAGAGAATTCTTCCAGAACCCTCAAGGATTCCTTGACTCTTTGAAAATTAGCCCAAAGCACTTGTGAAATATTATTGCGTCCTGTCTCTAAACTATCAATTTTTTTACCGAGGTCTTTATCGGCGTTGCGGTTTGCTATAGCTTTAGCCTTGATTAACGCAAGAGAAAGAGTATCCAAGGTGTGGCGAATTTTACGGATTTTCTTTCTTAAAGTATTGTCCTCAAGAAAAAACCGAAAATAATCCTCAATTACCCGCAAACCTTCTTTGCAGCGATTAAAATTTGCATCAAGTACTCTTAAAATTTTGTTTTCAGGCACGGGATTTTATTTTTTTTATTATTCCGGTTGTTGAATAGCCAGGTTTTAATTTTATTCTAATAACTTTTTTAGCTATATCTGCGCCGACGATTTCATTTTTAGCCCAATCTCCGCCCTTAGCAAGAACGTCCGGCTTAAGTTTTGCAATTTCCCGGTAAGGGGTATCTCCGTTAAAAATAAGAACATAATCCACAACTTCAATTGCCTCAAGGATTTGAGAGCGATGATTCTGGTTGAATATCGGGCGGCTGGACCCTTTGATTTTTCGCACAGATGAATCGGAATTCATCCCCACTACGAGCACGTCGCCTTTGGATTTTGCCTGACGCAGAAGACTTAAGTGGCCAGGATGCAATATGTCAAAGCAGCCGTTAGTAAAAACTATTTTTTTCTTCTGAGCCTTAAAACTGTCAATAAGTTTAAGCAAAGCTTTTAAGCTATACACTTTTTTTGTTTTCATACTATCTTAAAGGAAGCTAGGAGTTAAAAAAGAAGGTCTCAGTTATTTCACAAACAATGTGTCCGATCAAAATATGCATTTCTTGTATACGCGCAGCCTCATCGGCAGGAATGACCAAAGCTAAATCTACTAAATTTTTTAATTTTCCGCCGTCCTTTCCTAAAAATCCAATAACTTTTACCTCATATTTTCGTGCTGCCTCAACTGCTTTTATCACGTTTTCGGAATTTCCGGAAGTGGATATTGCTACAATGGCATCTTCTGGTTTGACTAACGCTTCTACTTGGCGGCTGAATACCGCATCAAAGCCAAAATCATTTCCGATAGCAGTAAGGCTTGAGGTGTTAGCTGAAAGTGCCAGAGCCGCTAAAGGCGGCCGGTTCATCTTAAACCTTCCAGTGAATTCAGCAGCTAAGTGCTGCGCGTCAGCAGCGCTCCCTCCGTTACCGATAAAGATTATTTTTCCACCCTGCCTTAAAGTATCAAGAAAGATGACCGCAGCTTCCTCTATCTGGTCCTGTAGAAGCTCTAAAGCCTCAAGAGCCTTCTTGTGATTCAGTAATGACTGCTTTACTATGTTTTTCATAAATATTTACAGGCAGACAAAACGTTTTCTGTCCGTGTCAACCTTTTAACAAAAGAAAATTTTAGCTATGTCGTAAAGTTTCAAATCTAGAGTTTTTAGCTTGGCTGTTGCCTCTGCGAGAGGAACGCCGACTATTTCATTTCCTTTTAAACAAGCCATCTTGCCAAAATCACCGGATTTTATCAAATCGTAAGCTTTTACTCCGAAACGGGTTCCCAGGACTCTGTCAAAAGCCGAAGGTGATCCCCCCCGCTGTATATGGCCCAAGACTGTAACCCTTGTTTCAAAACTGGTCTTTTTTTCTATTAATTCTCCCAGAGCGTGTCCAATGCCTCCCAGACGAACATGGCCGAATTCATCAAGCTTTTGCTCTTGTAAAAAAAGGTCTTTATCTTTAAAGGCTGCGCCTTCTGAGACTACCACGATACTAAAGTTCTTGCCGCGCTGATGCCGCTTTTTTATTGACGCGCAGACTTCTTCGATTTCAATCGGAATTTCCGGAATCAATATGTAGTCTGCTCCTCCGGCAATGCCGGCATAAGCGGCTATCCAGCCAGCATGCCGACCCATAACCTCTACTACCATAATCCTATTGTGTGATTCAGCGGTGGTGTGAAGGCGGTCTATACACTCCATAACTATATTCACAGAGGTATCAAAACCAAACGTAAAGTCAGTTGCTCCTAAGTCATTATCGATGGTTTTAGGAACGCCAACTATATTCAAGCCTTCTTTGTTAAGCTTAGTGGCTACTCCCAGAGTGTCTTCGCCACCTATGGCTACCAGAGCGTCTAAACTGAGCTCCTTGAAGTTCTTTTTTGCTAATTCAGTTCCGCCTTCCTTTTTGTAAGGGTTAGTGCGCGAAGTACCTAGGATAGTACCTCCTTTAGGAAGTATACCCGAAACAGACCTTAAATCTAAGGGTACGTAATCTTTTTCCAATAATCCTTTCCAGCCATAACGTAGGCCGATCACTGTCTGGCCTTCGTTTGCCGCTTTTCTTACTACCGCTCGTATAACCGAATTTAAACCCGGACAATCGCCCCCCCCGGTGAGAATACCAATTTTCATGCTGTGTCCCTCCTTGTTTTACTCGTAGTTCCTGAAAGGCACTTCAGGCTCGCTATCTTCTTTGAGAGAGCCTTTGTTGCCTATACTGACTCTTCTTATTTCCAGATTTACCTTAACCTGTTTGTCTTCGCCAAGCAGAGTATTTATTTTTTCCGTAATACGATCCTGAACTTCTTTGGTAAAATCTATGAGGTTGACCTCTGAAGTTAAAATTCCTTTTATCATCACCTCAAGCCATTTCTTTCTAATAAAAACTTTAATTCGGATATGGGAGATTTCTTCTCTAGCTTCCAATATTTTCTTAAGCATTTCTTCAATTGCAAAAAGTGTAATGTTTACACGCCCTTGGGAAGATTCAAAAGATATTGATTTATTTTTCTTGGAACGCCATAAAGAAGCTTGTATGTATCTTAGGCAAAAGAGTATTAGGATAACTCCTACCAAAAAAAGCCCTGAACGAAGATAGGGGTCTGGGAGGAAATTATTTTGCAAATATTCAGATAGAATATTAATTGTCAAAGTGTCAACAGACAAACTAACAAGAAGCGATCCGACAGTAAGCGATAAGACTATGTAAATTAGAACAGTTAAAAAACCCATGCCATCCTCCTTTTTTACATTGAGCAACTTGGTTCTTATTCTTCTTTAGCAGATAAAAATTTTTCCAAAAAACCGGTGTGATACTTGCCGCGTTTAAAATCAGGGTCATTTATAACCTCACGGCAAAAAGATGTCGTTGTTTTTATAGGTTCTACGATGAATTCGCTCAAAGCCCTGTCCATTTTTTTCAACGCTTCCGCCCTGGTATCAGCCTTAGTTATAACCTTTGCCAGAAGGGAGTCGTAATAAGGCGGAATTCTGTATCCGGAATATATGTGAGTGTCGACTCTAACGTTATTACCTCCCGGAAAATAACAAAAATTTATCGTGCCGGGAGACGGGAGGAAACCGTTTTCAGGATCTTCAGCATTTATGCGGCACTCTATGGAAGCACCTCTGGAACAAATATCATCTTGTTTTATTTTTAATTTTTCTCCGGCAGCTATAAGAATCTGCAATTTAAGGAGATCTATGCCGGTTACCTCTTCGGTTATGGGATGTTCAACTTGTATTCTAGTATTCATTTCCATAAAATAAAAATTGCCATTTTTATCTAAAAGAAACTCTATAGTTCCTAAGCTTGAATAATCTATTGCTTTGACCCCCTTGATACATAATTCACCCAGCTTTTTTCTCAAGCGGCCGTTGACAGCGGGCGAAGGAGTTTCTTCGATTATTTTTTGATGGCGTCTCTGTATGCTGCAGTCCCTTTCTCCTAGATATATAACATTGCCGTAGCTATCAGCCGCAATCTGTACTTCTATATGCCGGGGGGATTCGATGAATTTCTCAATATAAATCTCTGAATCTCCGAAATTAGCCTCAGCTTCTGACTGAGCAGTTAAAAGAGCGCCTACAAGGCGCACATCGCTATGACAAACCCTCATGCCTTTGCCTCCGCCACCGGCCTTAGCTTTGAGTATTAAAGGGTACCCCATGCGTTTGGCCAAATTGAGAGCGTCTTCCTTAGACTTAACTCCTCCGCTACTCCCGGGTATGAGAGGTAATCCGGCTTTACGCATAGTTTCTTTTGCTTTAATTTTATCTCCCATTAAACGTATGTTTTCAGGAGTAGGCCCGATAAATTTTATACCACAGGATTCGCATACTTCAGCAAAGTGCGAGTTTTCTGCCAAAAAACCATAGCCTGGGTGTATGGCGTCACTGTCGGTTATTTCTGCGGCACTTATGATACTTGAAATATTGAGATAACTGTCAGCTGAACGGGCTTTGCCTATGCAGATAGCTTCATCCGCAAATTCTAAATGTAGTGAATTTCTATCAGCCTCAGAGTAAACGGCAACTGTTTTTATGCCTAACTCCTTACAGGCTCTGATTATTCGTATAGCTATTTCGCCACGATTCGCTATTAATATTTTTGAAAACATTATTTGACCCTCTATAATCGCTGCCTATACGGGTTCAATCATGAATAAAGATTGTCCAAATTCTACTGGTTCACCATTCTCAACCGGGATTTTTACTATACGTCCGGTAAATTCGGCTTTTATTTCGTTCATAAGTTTCATCGCTTCAACTATACACACTACATCACCAGGTTTTATTATTTGGCCTATCTCAACGTATGGCTTTGCTCCCGGAGAAGGAGCTCTATAGAATGTCCCTACCATCGGTGATTTTATTTCAACTGTTTTATCTTGCACCTCTTCTTTTGCTGAAGGTTGCGCAGGAATGGCCGCAGCCACTTGAGCAATTTCGGCAATATTCTTCTTGAGTCGTATCCGCTTGCCTTCTTCCTCAATCTCAAGTTCGGAAAGGTTATTCTCCTCCATAAATTTAATAAACTTTTTTAATTTATCTGGCTCCATAAGCTCCTCCCTTTTCTTGGATTGCTTTCTAAAAGGTTATACGCGCCCTAAGTAGGTTTTTGTCCGCGTATCTACTTTTATAGTTTCATTATTATTTATAAATAACGGTACTGATATTACAATTCCCGTTTCTAATTTGGCGGGTTTATTGCCCGCTTTTACAGTATCACCACGAAACCCGGGGTTGGTTTCAATAACTTTGAGTTCTACGGAGGCCGGGAGCTCCAAATCGACGAACTCATTCTCAAAAAAAATCCCGATTAGCTCTAAATTATCTTTTAGCCAGCAAGCACTCTCACGTATTATTGATTCGTTCATTACCATGTCTTCGTAAGTTTCTAAGTCAAGGAAATGATAGTGAGTCCCCTCTCGATAGAGATATTGTAATTTCCTTTTTTCTATAAAAGCCTGGTTTACATTATCGGAGTCTCTGAGTGTGCAGTCCAGAACTTGGGCATTCTTCAGATTTTTAAGCTTTACTCTACAAAAAGCCGCTCCTCTGGCAATCTTGGCGTGTTCGCAGTTTACGACAATATATAAACTGCCATTATAGAGTATGGTCATCGAAGGCTTCAATGTTCCTATAGACATTCCCATTATAATACCTCTTGGCTGTTTTCTTTTACTAGAACCATTCTTTCTAAGCGTATACCGAACTTGCCTTTAATGTATATGGCTGGCTCAATTGTTACAACCATGCCTTTTTTTAAAATAATGTCGCTGTTAGGGTTTAAACTGGGCAGCTCATGGACTGCCAAGCCTATTCCATGACCCAATCCGTGGATAAAATTTTTCCCCCAGCCTTTGCTTTCGATAAAATCTCTTGCAACTTTATCTACTTCCCAAGCCCTTACGCCTTCTTTTACCTTTTTCGAACTTAGTTCCTGAGCTTTTTGTACAATAGCGTATATTTTTCTAAAAAGAAGTGGCATTTTACCCCAAAAAAACATCCTTGTCAAGTCAGCGCAATATCCGTAATATTTTGAGCCCAAATCAGTTAGGAAAAAATTGCTTCCTATTTTTGATTCTGTTGGAACGTGATGAGCAAAGGCAGTGTTGCTGCCGGCAGCGACTATTGTGCTAAAGGCAATATCATTATCTCCTTTTTGCCGTAAAAATCTATCTATGCTGAGAGAAAGGTCTCTTTCTCTTAAACCAGGATGGAAAGTCTCTTCGATAAAAGATAAAGCCTCTTTGGTTATTTTGGCCGATTTACGGATAAAACGAAGCTCTTCGGAGGTCTTCACCATTCGCAAAGCTTCTATTAAATCTCTAGTCGCCACAAGCTCTATGTTCGTTTGTGAAAAAGCCTCTTTGAGGAGACGGTAGCCAGTATAAGAAATATTGTTTTCTTCAAAACCCAAGCTGGCGAATTTCATTTTTTTTGTTATTTTAACAATGAGTTTTAAAATGTTGCTGCCGGGATTTTCAGCAACAACTTCCCAATCTTTAAAACTCTTAGCCGCCGCTTCATTGATAGGATTAGTAAAGTAAATCTTTCTTCCTTCGCGGGTAACAAGAAGACGTCCTTGCCCTTTGTTGAAAGCAGTTAAATATGCTATGTTTAGGGGGCTGGTAATAAGCAGCCCATCGCATTTTGTTTTTCTTAAGGCTCGCAGGAAGGATTTAAAGTGCATTATTTTCGTTTTTTTTGAACTAAATCTATTGCTGCTTCTAGGGCCAGCGTGTAGCTTGTTTTTCCAAAACCGCTGATAGTACCCATCACTACGTCACTAACCAGAGACTTTTTACGGAAGTCCTCTCGTTTGTAGATATTTGAGAGATGCACCTCTATGGCCGGTTTTTCTACACCAAGCAATGCGTCGCGTATGGCTACGGAAGTATGCGTGTAAGCCGCAGGATTTATAATCAAAATATCGTAATCGTCTTTTGTTATGGCCTCAACTATGTCGCCTTCAGAATTGAATTGGACAGTTCGTAGCTCTACTTTGTATTTTCTCGCTTTTTGCTTTAGTTCCTTGTTGATCTCCTCCAGAGTGTCTTTACCGTATATGTTCGGCTGCCTCGTTCCTAAAAGATGCAAATTCGGTCCATGAATGACTAAAATTCTAGTTTCTTTGTTTGTTTTCATATTTTTTTGCCTCCTCCATATGCATTACTGGAATGTCATTTTTTATCAGATAAACGCTGGAGTAATTTCGGCAAACAACTTCATTATTCTCCATAATAACTTTTTTGTCCGGCCAGACAAAAAAGTCTCTGAAGGTTCTTTATCGATCATTCTTTACCTCAACATACACCATACGCAAGTTAAATAGGTAGTCCTTGAGCAATTTTTCTTCTTCCGGAGTCAGGTTGTTCTTTGTCTTTTCGCGCAGCAGCGCTAAGGTATCAATGAGCATGCGTGCTTGATCATAGTTTTTTTCTATTTTTTTTGTTAGCGGGTTCTCGACTTTTCCCAGAAAAACCATAGCTTGCATAACTAAAGACAAAAGATAATTGGAAAAGTCGGGTTCATAATAGCCGGCTTTAGATTCCTGGGCTTGTTTTTTTTCCTTTTCAACCTGCTTTTT
>JBAYNQ010000029.1:0-9874 GCA_041678705.1 Candidatus Omnitrophota bacterium | reverse complement strand
TTTCGGCCAGGGCTCGGCCCCTCTTTCCTATCTCTATGAGCTCATCTTTATTATTGCATGCCCATTTTAACGCAGCTACAATACTTTCTACGCTGTCTGGATCTGCCCACAAACCGCACGCCTTTTCTTTAACAAAAATAGCGGGCTCGCTTTCTTCGTCGGTTATGGCAATGTAGGGCCGCCCCGCAGCCATAACTCCATACAGCTTACTAGGAACAACAGCTCCTTTTAACCCTTTTTTTAAAGGGATCAGATGCAGGTCTGCCGCTGAAAGAGAATGTGCAAGTTCTTCCTTGGGCTGATACGAAAAAAAGGAAACATTATTGAATCCCATTACATTAATTTTTCTTTTAAGTTTTTTCTTCCCTACTCCTTCGCCTATAAAAACAATTTGAATTGGTTCTTCTTTGCTCACCGTGAATAAAGCTTCTAGTATGAGCTCGAACTCTTGAGAAAGCCCGAGGTTTCCTGAATACATTATTATAAATTCATTCCTTGTTTCTATTCTTGGAATGAAACGGTTATCTTTTTTCAGAATTGGCTTTATACTCTGTGTGTCTGCCCAATCAGGAATTACTTTTATTTTTCTCTCTGGCAAACCTTTCTGCACGAGTCTTGTGGCCATGCTTGGGCCCAAACACACTACACAAGAAGCCATGCAAAATGATTTTTTGTTTATATAATCAAAAACACTGCAAAAAAAACCTTGTTTCATCTTGCCTAAAGCCAGTGCCACATCTGGATATAAATCTCTACAATTTATTATAAATGGCCTGTCCTTCAACCACTTAAGGGCCGCACCAATCAAGCTAAGAAACGGTGGGTCAGTACAAATAATTGCCACATCAAACCTTTGGCGCAGGGCAACGATAAAAGCGGAAATACAATAGGTTAACCAATTTATGACCCTGCCTATTAGGTTTCCCTTCCAAAGCCGAGTATGCCAAACCCGGATTATATTGATTGATTCAAAGTTTTTCCCTAGATTATCTGCATCGAAAGAAAAAAGGTTTTTATCTTCAAAATAAGAATTTCCGCATATTGCTACAACTTGATATTTCTCCGCAATACCCTCACAGAGCTCACCAAGAAACTGCCCAGTAGCTTCAACATCCGGCCAGAAAGATCGATTGAGTAATAAAATTCTTTTAGGGGTAACCATTTATTTTTTAAGTAAGTTGCGGGCGTTATTTAAGCCGTTCCTGCAAAACACATTCTTCGGATGCTACTTAGTCTATAACTCTTTTCCTGACAGCAATGGCAGGAACTCCATGATATATAGTATAAGCTGTAGTATCTTTAGTAACCACACTCCCGGCGTTGATTACTGAGCACTCATTTATTGTTACCCCTAGGCATACAACGGACATTGCGCCAATCCAGGCTCCATCTTTAACTGAAACCTCTTTAAGAACTAAGTCAAAGGTTTCTTTTTTATAATCATGGCTACCGGTCATTACGTAAACGCCTTGCGATATGCAAACATTGTTTCCGATTCTTACCATAGTTAGGTTATCAATCCATACGCCTTCTCCAATCCACACATCGTCGCCAGCTTCCAGAAACCAGGGATATTTTATCTTTACATTTGGTTTTATTACAAACCGTTTCCCTATTTTTGCACCAAAAATCATTAACAGCATTTTTTTAAATCCATACAGGCAAGGCAATGGTGACTTGAAAAGCAAAACGCTTGCCATCCACCAAAGTCCCTTTTTTATTGAACCTGCTGGTTTATAAAATTTATTTGAAAACTTGCTTAAATCAACGCATTTCATAATAGCTGTTTATTCCTGCCTTAAAAGAAACTATCAATATCAATATTGTAGATTTTTTTAATAGCTTCTTTAATTTTGCTTTTGTCGCCGTTAGCCCTTCTTTCAATCTCATAAATCTTGGCATCGACAATAAACCTATAACATAAACCCTGTAAAAAATGAAATATCAACCCCCGCTTGCCATCTAAAAAGCCCAGTTGAAAGAAATATCTATACACAAAATAAATAATGGCTCGCGCAAAAAGCGGCAATTTTAAATAGATCTTTTCTTTAACCCACCTCTTTCTTTCTGTCTTATTTCCTGAAAAATCAGCGATAGTATCAAACCTTCCCAAGCCAGACCGCATAATTACTTCTTCAATGGCTTCTCTATTGGAATAGCTGTTATGTTTGATAATAAAATTAGCTATTGAAAAATTACGGTCTTTTTCGTTATATTCTATGATATCGTTGTTGAGAACTTTTGTTTTCCCTCCTACCGCAATATGTTCATCCATATATCTCTTTTCGATTATGGCTTCATTCATTCGAAAAACTCTTAAAAAATAATTCGGGTAAAACCCTCCGAACCTAATCCACTTATCCATAAAGTATATCTTCATTTTAACATAAACGCCTTCTATATCGCCTTCTGAAATAATCCCTTTCAATTCCTCTAAAGCTTCGGCCGGCCATCTTTCATCGGCATCGAGTCGTATTATCCATGGATTTGAAAACGGAATATTTTTTAAAGCCCAATCAAATTGCTTAGCGTAACAATCAAATTTATGCTGGAAAATATTGTCTGTATATTGTTTTGCGATTTCAACTGTCTTATCGCTTGAATATGAATCTACTATAAAAATTTCATCTATCTGTCCATAAATACTCTCTAGGCATTCCCTAATATTCCTTTCCTCATTTTTCGCAAGAATTATGGCTGATATTGGTAACCGCATACTCCGCCTTGTTTATCGCTGCTTATTGCAAAATTTTTTCCTACCCCTCTACATTTGGCTCACAGTCGCACATTACTCCAGAGCTTAAACGGTTTTCAAATACTTTGACGATCTTATCTCTGTCATTAGGCGCAGTATACTCTCTAAATATTTTTTACATAATTTGTTTATTCTCTCTATTATAGCTTGTTTTTTTATTATTTCGTTTTTTATTTAGTAAGTAAAAAGTGGCTCAAAAATTGCATGGCCTTTTATAGCTCAGGCAATTTTCCTTGATAGGGTTTTTTCGTAAATTCTCATAACTCTTGCCGCTATGCAATCCCATAAAAATTCTTCTTCTATCAGCTTCTTGCCTCTGGCTCCCATATACTCTGAAATCTCCGGAGAATTTAATAAGCGAACTATTGCTTTGGAAATATCTTTTTTGTTTTTAGCCACAACGAGCCCACATTTATTCTTTTCTATAATGTCCGAAATCCCTACATGGTTGGAGACTATCACCGGTAGCCCCATATACATCGCTTCAATCGCTGCCATAGGAAACATCTCAACATAAGAAGGTAATACAAAAACGCTAGAGCCTTTATAAAAAAGAACTCTTTCGTTACCGTAAACGGGATCTACATAAGAAATGTTGTTAGATAATTTTAGCTTGTGGATCAAATTAAAAATTTTTTTCTTGTACCGGCCATCACCCGCTGGCCCCACTAATAATAAATGGGCATTTTTTATCTCTCTAACAACCTCCAAAAAAGCGGGGATTAAATCATCTAGGCCTTTTTCCCAACTCAATCTGCCTAAAAAAAGTGCAATTTTTTTCCCTTTTAAATAAGGAAATTTCTGCACTAGCAGCTTTCCGGACAAAGGCCCCAGCATGGTTTCCGGATCGACCCCGTTGGGTACAACGCAAATATTATTTGATTTGACTCCCAGCTTCTCTACAATTTTCTGTTCGTATTGGTTTAATACTTGAATAAACGCGGCGTTCGCCAGAATTTTTTTGCCAATTATTGACAAGTAAATATTTTTGGCTATGGTTGACTTTTTAGATATCGCTTCCGGTAAAAGCGAGCCGTGCGGCGATATTATATACGGTTTTTTAGAATTTTTAGAAACAAAAAATGCGTAATAGTCGAACAAACCATGGATATGCACTAAGTCATATTTGGGAATAATTTCTAAAATTTTATTCCATTTGTCGGAAAAAGAAGGCCAAAAGTAGGACAAGAATCCTTTTTTGTTTTCTAAATAAACAACCTCTTCTAAAAAATCTAATCTTTCCAAATTATGCTTATTGTAGCCAGCAGGTAAAAAAGAGCAAACACCACACTGATGCCCTTTGTTATTAAGAGCTTTGGTGAGCCCCTTAACTACAGCATAGGGGCCGCCTGTTTCAGGATAAAACCCGGCTAGATGAAGAATTCTCATTTTGAAAAAATCAAGCAGTTTGTTTATTTATTATGTTTTTTAATATTTCCGAGGCGCGTTCAACAGGCCAAGCTTGCGCTGTTTTTCTTGCTTCTTTTCCCATTATTTCTATTTTTTCGGGGTGACTGATAAAAAAAGACATATATTCAGCTAGCTGAAGTGTATCAAATTTTTTAAAAATGAATCCGCTATTCCCTTGCCTGACACGATCGAGTGCAGCCATGGTCGCATCGGAAGCTATAACCGGCTTGCCATGCGCCATAGCTTCCAACACTGCGACTCCGTAAGCATCCCATAAAGAAGGATGAAGCAAAACATCCGCCTCCATTATTTTACTTTGTATAAAGCTTGATTTACACCAACCGTAAAATTTAACTTTTTTTTCAATGCCTAATTTTTTGCTTAAAGCCTCTAAGCTTTTTCTTTCCGGGCCATCTCCAAAAATCCACAGCTCAATATTTTTCTCCTTAAACCGCTCAGAAACCTCACTAAAGGCTTTGATTGTCAACTCATGCCTTTTTAATAAATTTAATCTGCCTATTGCAAAAAACCTAATTTTTTTATCAATGCCTTTTTCTTGGAATTCGCTGTTCTCCAATAATGGCACCCAGCATGGAAAATTAACGATTTTCTTTGTAGGGCAGCCTATTTTTTCTAAAGTTTCTACTCCGGGATTGCCGGTGCTCATTACGGCTAAAGCTCTATTAAATATGTTTTTTAACCATATAGAACGTACCTTCCTTTTAGCCCACATTCTGTTTTTAGCTATGCTTGGTGTATCTGTCCATATTATATAAGGGCGCTTTTTGAGCATCAATATAATAAGCATTGTCCAATAAATTAATTTATTCCATCCGGAAAGGACAAAAATGCATCTTTTGCTGCCTAGGGCTTTTTTTACAAGTTCCGCCTTCACCAAAAAACTATTTTTGCAATACCGGTGCTTAAACCCTTCGGGCGCTTCATCCACCCAAGGGTGAGAAGGAATACTTTTGTTGCAAAAATAAACCTCCAGGTTAATATCCGTATCTGCAGATAACGCACGAAACAGATAATTATTATACGGCGAAGGGTTTGGACATATCCAGTTAATACTTAACTCTTTTTGTTGCATTCTTATCTAAATATAGAGCCTGCCAATCTTAGCCTTTAGGTTAGTGGTACTTACTCCAGTATTTCTATTCCGGAAATCCCCAGTTTATGTATTATTTCTTTGCATTCATGAATCATTGCCTCATCAAGATTCTTTTCCCTCTCTAAGGCTTCCGCTCTATTCATCATGTTATTTCTTATATAGTTGCAATAGATAATGCCATCGGAAGAAATATTAGTTAGCTTGGTGCTGCTGTAATTGCCAAAACAATGCAATGCGCAATCAAATCTAAAATCTTTGTCCTCAGGATGCTTCCAGCCCAACTTATCTTTTATTAGCTCAGCCTGTCTCTGGTAATCATAAAGTATATAGTCAAAAAAATGCACAAATTTCGGTTTGCTTTCAGGAAACGGCAACGGGCCTATTGGGTTAATCGCGTACCGCAACGGAATCTTTAACTCAATGCGCTGCTTAATGCTTATAAAACTGTATTTTGCGATATGCGGCAAAATTTTAAATATTTTACGAGCGCTCATTCTTCGCATAAAAGCTTTTTTCCCCATATGTTTATCTGAATAAGAAGAGATGTCCTCTTCGGAAGACGATCCCCACAGCACCACTGGTATCTTATATTCCCTGGCAACGCTCATGCTTACCGCCCGTAAAGCGACTTCACAATTTCCGCAAATATGGAAAAAAGTTCCTGCTGTATTGGAAATTTTTATCGCTTCTCGTAATAAGTTTTTTTGGATAACCTGATTGGCTCTCTTCGTAACCAACGGTACGTTTAATACGCGGCAGCTACGGCTCATATTCTCTGCTGCGAGTTTATTTTGAAAGCCTGAGTCATAGTTAACGGCTAATGGCTTAAGGCCCAATTCTTCTACCGCATAATAAAGCACATAGGTGCTTTCTTTGCCGCCGCTTAAAGGCACTATGCAATCGTATCTATTGTTTTCCTTAAAAGATTTTACCAAGGTAACCAGCTTATTCTTATCCGGATTTCCGTTCCTTGCCTTATGGCTCAGGCAAAGATTGCACACACCTTCTTCGTTCAGTTTAATCCCTGGATAATTTTCCGGCATTATGCACCTTTTGCACCGTTTTATGTCCTTAAATATGCTCATAAATGTTTGGTTAAAATTTGTCAGAACGGTGTCATCTCTAAAGCCACCCTCCCAACTTAATCGTTAAAGTCATCTTTTAATAAATCTGTTTCTATGTTTCATATTTATCTTGGCTGTTTGGCTTTACCCAAGATTCTGCGATTGCTATAGAAAAAAATAAAAAAATGATTGTATTTCTGGCGATATCACAAGAAAACTGCATAACAACCAAGTAAAAAACACTTACTAATAGCCAATAACGGCCTCTGCCCTCTTTAGAATAAAATAGATTAGTTATTATACGAAAAACAGGGAAACCAAACAACAATAAACCAAAAACACCATAATCATGCCAAGACTCAAGGATCCAGTTGTGAGGCCAAGAGGAATAACTCGAATAGAATCCTCCCAAACCATAGCCTGCTATGGGATTGGCACAAATTCTTCCCCACGCAGCCTGCCAGGCATCTATGCGTGAGCTTGAATCTATAAGCTCAACCGTGCGTGCCTGTTCAAGGTTTAGATTAGCCCAATGCATAAAATACAAGAAACCGCTTAACGTAAGCATCAACAAGCTTAATAGCAAAAAATTTCTTGAAAAAGCCCTTCTACTGCTACCGGAAAAAGCTACCCAAATAGCCAGTAATATTACAGCCCCCAGAGCAATGACCCCTTGTCTTAATTGTGAATACCAAAGTATGGGTAAAGAAGCCGTCAGCGCTAATGCTATCTGACCGAACAACATCTTGTTTTTTTTCACTCCTATATTTTTTATTACCGAGAATACCGCCATTGTGGATAAACACCCGGCGATCCTTCCTATGCCTATAGAGTCGAACTCTCTAAACGTTCTCAAGCCAACACTAGAATAAAACACATTTGCAGGAATATTGAGTAACGAGATACCAAATAATGGGTATATACAGATGAAAAATAGTGTGCCTGGCAACAAAACCTCTTCTATTTTTATGTCGGATTGCACAATAATAAGCCCTGCTAAACAGTAAAATATTGTATAAATGATAAAATACTGAGTGTAGTTAATAGTGTAATAGCTTTTTGGAGAAAAATAAAATCCAATCAGAATTAATACAAATACTGCGGACAGCCACAGCCCATAACCGACAAAAAATTTCGGTGAAAACCGTATGGTTTTTCTGCCTTGCAACAAAACAAAGACTTGCACCGCGATTACGCCCAAAATTATTTTTGTTACGCTTATATTATAGAAGCTTTGTACTAATAAAATAAAAGGTGCTCCAAAAATACAAAATCCGATCAAATACCTACGAAAATTATTTATGCATAAAAATAATAGCAATACAGAAAAAACACCAACATATGTGTACGTGTTTACATTGGGAATAGAAATGGCAGCGGCGATAAATAGCATCGCACTAATGCTTGCTAATTTGTTATTCCTATGCATACTTTGTGCCATTTTCACCTCTTTTTTGTTTTAATAAACCTGGCCGGTACAATTTTGTCCATGAACACTTATTGCTCTATCTAACAATATTGCTGTTTGATTAGCCTGCTTTTTTCTAGAATATCCGGCGATATACTCTTTGTTACCTTCCCAGAGCACAGTTCCTGTATTTTTCCATTCCTCATACCACCGCATTATAGCTTTGGCTATCTCATTTTTCGTGGTACAACTGATTCCCGCTTTCGCCTTTAGTAAAACTTTGCTTATTCCTCTTCCGTCATGCGGGATAGCTAACACTGGCCGTTGAGCGACTAAATATTCATATACCTTGCTGGTCATCCACCCGGTACCTGGAGCGGTAAACAATAACAGTATCGTAGCATTCCTCTGCTTATCAAGACATTCTCTCCTGCAGATATATCCGTAATCTCTGACTATGGAGGATAATGATTTCCTATATGTCTTCTTAAATTTACGCTCATTGCCTTCTCCATAAAAAGTAACTTGAATATCTTTGGGATTCAGTTTTTTCATCGTGATAAGTTCTTCTAATACATCAAACAGAGATTTTAAATCTGGCCGTCCAAAGTTAATACCTCCAGTATATACTATCTCAAATTTAGGAAAATAGTTGCTTTGTTTAAAATCTGTTATATCCGGGTCAAACCCATTATGAACAACTTCTACTTTCCGCATGTGTCTGTTTTCAAGACTCTGGGAAAACCCTTCGGAGACAGAAGTTATTATTGACGCACTTTTAACTATCCGCTTCTCATAGAACAAGCGGTTTGGGCGCATGATCTTGGAAACCACCGTATCCGTAAATTGATAAGCATCGCGAAAATCCGCTAACCAAGGTATGCGCATTTGCCTTGATACTTTATCGGCTATAGCTAAATCTGCCAGGGGCGGGTATGTTGCCCAAATGACTTTTATCTTATGCTCTAAAATTATCCGCGGCAAAACCGCAAGAGCCTTTTTAAAAAATTCTTTTGGCTCTGTATGCGGTAAAAGAATTCTGTTAATTGCTCCGGTTATTTTCTGAAAAGGCGATTTAATCCTCTTCCCGGTTCCCACTCTATAAACCCCAGTACCTTCGGGTATTCCTTCCACAATAGTAGGGTCATATGGGCCATTCTGCGATGTCCACCTGTTAGTTAGAATGAAAGGGGTCCATCCAAAGTGCGGAAGATACTTAGCCATACACCCAGACCTTCGGCTAGATGTTTGCCCAAAGGGCGGATAAGTGTAAGCTATCAATAACACATTTTTATTGTTATCCACGGTTGCGTTTTAACACCTTATATTTTCTAGAATGACCTCTCTGAATTTCTCATTTGTGTTTTGTTGAACGAGCATAGACGCTCCGTCCACAGAAAAAGTGGGATTTCCGAATGCCCACTCCAGGCCCTTCGTCAATTCAGCATGCTCGCAAACATTACAACAATATCCTAAATTGTATTTCTTAATAGCATAGCCTACCCATGAAAAAGCTGAACCTAAAACCGGTTTTTTTGCGGCAGCTGCCTGAATCAGAATCCCCGAAGAGCCAAAATGCGCCGGGTAGACAACAGCCACGGCATCAACCGCGGCAATAGCAAGCAGGAACTCTTCTTGACTCAAGAATCTGTTGATTTCAATTACGTGTCGAATCTTTTCGGGAAAAATACTTTTGCAATATCTAATTAGCTTTTTTATATCTTCTGTCTGCTTCCCCGCCAAAAGAATGAATTCATTATCCTTATGATTTCTTTCTAAAAAGGATTTTATCAGCAAATCAGCGCCCTTCCTTTTGTTTATAGTGCCAACCATCCCGACTATTTTGGCTCCTTGCGGTAACGACAAGCTCTTTCTAGCCTCTGAAACTTCAAATACCTTGCCTGTTTCGCAAGGGTCCGGGCATAATCCCACTTTTTTTCTATTCTCGCCCTCCAGCTTGTTTCGTAAAAACTCATAGTATAATTCACTCATACATAAAACTCTATCAAAAATATTATTGTTTATGGCGCTTTTAAGAAAAAAATTCTTGATGCTCGTCTTTATCTTAAAAATGTTTTTTTCCTCTGGAACATTTCCTTGGAAGAGAATCCCCTCTATCTTGG
>JBAYNQ010000028.1:0-9909 GCA_041678705.1 Candidatus Omnitrophota bacterium | reverse complement strand
TCCTGCACCGCGCATATTGCCTCCTTTTGCTGCTAAGTTTTTATTCTTAGCCGTTTGAATGTTGGAGCCTTTCTTTAAAAAATTAATACCTGATAGCTCATTTATATTATACCACCTGAAAACAATGAGTAAATTCGAAAAATCTTTTGGCTTTTTGTTGACAAAGAAATATTCTTATCTATAATGATTTTGATTTGTAAATTTCAGAAACTTTACGGTGTTCAAACAGCATCGCCTTTATTTAAAATCAACAACAATCCCCCGGCAGAAACACTCTAAGAACAGTTTTTGGACTATTTGATTGTTCTTCCGGTTTAAACAGGAGAAAACCATGAAAGAACTCCTCGTTAAAATAGAGTACGACAACGAAACGGCAGACTTTACCGCTTTTGATGTGCTCTGCGCCATGAAGAACCTATTCGGAATTAACACTACTTTTGGTGTAAAAGAAATATCCGCAAACAATACCCTTTTGAATAAAATGCACAGAGGCAACAAGAAAGATTTTGTAGAAATCCTTGCCGATCAACGCCGAAGGAATAATAGATCAGGCATTTCCTTTCCGGTAAAATGCTTTACTTCCTGTCAAGATAGGGAAAAATTCGATACCTTCAGCATTGATTTAAGTTTAGGAGGCATGAAAATAGCCTGCAGTAATTTTCTTGCCCCAAAGAATAAAGTAAGAATCAACATTCACGCGGGAAATGAAACGCTAACAATAGAATCGCAGGTAATTTGGTGCATGAAAGAGGCCGGCTCTAAAACTCACTATGCCGGATTGAAATTTTTACGTATGGATGAAAAAAATAAGCTTACGTTAGGATATATGCTGAAACAAAAAATATTCTGAATTATTTCCGGTTTAATTCTCGGTATCCTGCCTTAAAGAAGCTAACATTTTTATCGCACCCAGGACATCATTGATATTGACCGGTTTTATCAAATAGGTGTCAGCATCTAGATTGTAACCCTTCTGCATATCTTCCAGGTCTCCCTTGGCAGATACTATTATGGTAGGAGTAGCGAGCTTAACATCCTTTCTTAACCAGTTTAAAACTCCCCAACCGTCCAGCTTAGGCATAAGTAAATCAAGAATAATAACATCGGGGTCTTCCTGCGAAATCTTATCCTTTGCCTCCATCCCATCCAGGGCACTGACAACCTCAAAGCCCTCTCGTTTGAGGCCTTTCTTTAAAAAATCAACCACTTCCTGTTCGTCATCAACTACAAGTATTTTTTTAACCATAATTTTTCTTATTATTTTAGCCTTTTAAGGTTTGAGCCTGCATTTTGAATAAACATATCTTAATAAAAAGGTTCTTCCGTCACATTCTCTTCATCCTGGCGCTCCATATCCGTTAAATCTTTCTCTTCTAAACACTGCTGTTTAGTCTGGGCGCAACCGGCCAGAACCAAAACCAGAAACAATGTGCATATCGCTTCTCTCATAAGCCTCCTTATTCTTGCTCTATGTCTTCTTCAACCCTGACTTCCCTGACGCTGCCTTTAACAAAATTAACCAGCACCTGTCCATTTTTATTGAAATCATAGCTCCAGACTTCTCTTCTCTTGTAGTTACTGACCTCATGAGGATTTCCCAGAACGCTGACAACCTCGCCCATAGAATCACCTCTGTGAATATAACCAAAGGGGGTTTTAAAAGTAACAATTTTGTCAGCAGCGTGATAATGACGGCATGAATTTAACGTCAAAGCAAAAACAATCAATATTAAATAATATTTACAGCGCATCATTTTTATTATATCGCTATAAAGTTTCCTTAACAATATAAATATTATCAGCGAATCAATCAGGATCAAAAACCGTATCAAATAAGGTTGAACCCTTTATTTTCAAATGAAAGTATTTCTGAAATTTCCTTTTTCCCCAAACGGCCGCCGGTTTTAAGATAATCTTCTATATATTTACGGGGAACTATGCAGTTAGGCGGAGAAAAAAAGCTTATAATATACCAATCGTGTTTCTTGCGATAAACAATATTATCAATCTTTCTTTTTAATCCAAGTTGGCTGATAAGCTCTTCTACAACGAACTTTACTTTATCTTCATTCTGGCTTTTGGCCTCACTAGAAAAAGATAATTTTTTGAAAAATATTTTTAAGTTTTCAATCATGTTTGCGTTTTGCCTTTAGAAAATACAAGGCTATTGATACCCCCAAGCCAACAACAAGAGCCCGTAAAACCACCAACACTTTTTCTTTAAAAGAAATAGGCATAACCAAAAGCAGCCCTAAAACTAGACACAGGCCGAGAAAAGAAATCCTTGGGTATTTTTTAACGAATTTAACGAGCCTCTTATCAGAAATTTGCATATATCGTAGAGACTTAAACCTTTGGCCTTGGTTTTCTATAAACTACTACAAAAAATACAACTAGGCTAAATAAACTCAGGTTTGCAATATTAAACACTTTCCAAACCGGCTCTTCGGAAGAAAAGGCAGAAGGAGCCATCAGGATCAGGCAAGCCCAGACCCCAAAAGCCCAAGCCAGGCTGATATCACGGGAAGACTTTCTTCTGATAATATGTATGATAAGAGGTATATTCCAAAGCGGTAGCATTATTGCCGCCAAAATTGCTATATTCTGAGCCATATTTTTATTTAGAATTGATTTAAATCAGTTTTTCTTTTTCAGTAAAGCTGTTATATCTTCTAACTGCGATGATATTTTGCGCAGTAGGTCTATCTGCTCACGCCGGGAAACTTCCTGCTTGGCCTGCATTTCTTTTGCCTGACTGGCTACTTTGGATAAATCACCAAGTTTGCTAAAATCAAACATATAACCTCCTTGAAAAAATAAACATCACTTGATCTTTCGTCAACATCAAACAAATCAAAATTTATTCTTAATATATTTAAGATAGTTGTCGTAATTTGCTTTTATCTCACGAATGCTGTCGAAACCGAATTTCTCGAGCATAGCCTCGGCGATTACAATAGCGCTCATAGATTCCGCAATCACTCCACAAGCAACTATAGCACAAGTATCGGAACGCACCCTGGGGGATTTTTCTGTTTTTTTAGTCTTGAGATTAACCGAGTCCAGAGGCTCAGCTAAAGTCGAAATTGGCTTCATCGCTATACGCAGCACAATAGGCTCACCAGTTGACATACCACCCTCAATCCCTCCCGAGTTATTAGCCTTATGGTAAACCCCTTTGTTTTTTGAGTAGCAAATAACATCATGCGCCTCTGAACCTCTCATGAGCGTATATTCAAATCCTAAGCCGACCTCCACGCCTTTTATTGCCGGTATGCTCATTAAATTGCAAGATAGCCTCGCGTCAAGGCGCCGGTCGTAATGCATGCAACTACCTAAACCGGCAGGCAGGCCTGATACCCAGATTTCAATAACACCTCCAATAGTATCTTTGCATTTTTTTGCTTTATCAATCTCGGCCAGCATCTGCTTCTCTTTATCTAGAGAGTTAAGCTTTGATTTCTTAGTTTTATCGATTATTTCTCTTATGCTAGCCGGCTTTTTATCAGAAATAACCTCTCCCAGGCTAAGGGTAAAACTTGCAATCTGTATTCTAAAGTTGCTTAAGAATTGTTTGCAGACCGAACCCACGCAGACCCTGGCGACGGTTTCTCTGGCTGAAGAACGCTCTAAAATATTTCTCACATCAACATCGCCATACTTCAAGGCCCCGGCTAAATCAGCATGAGCAGGACGGGGAACATTCATGTCTGACAGTTTGTCAGGTGTTTGAGAAAAAATGGCAGTGTCTTTATTCTTGACTGACAAAGCAATGGGACTTCCTAAAGTAATCTTGTTACGAAGGCCCGATAAAACTTGAACTCTGTCAGATTCTATAGACATCCTCTTTCCTCTTCCTGGACCCGAAGCCCTTCTTTTCAATTCCTGGTCTATGATTTTTGTGTCAATTTTAACACCTTTGGGAAAACCTTCTAGAATGGCAATATTAGCCTGGCCATGTGATTCACCGGCAGTTAATATCCTCATTTAACCCTCCGTTTATAAAATAAAACCTAAGATCCTATCTCCCCAAAAAAACACTGTTATTGTCGCTAAAGATAAATAAGGCAAGTAAGGTATAAGATGAGACTTCTTAAAAAAAATAGCAAATATTGAATACAGAACCGCGAAAAACGGAGCAAGAAAAAAAACAAGCACCACGGCCTTGACTCCCATAAAAACTCCGACCATACCCATGAAATCAACATCCCCCAGCCCCAGAGACTCCCGTTCGCCTTCTATAGATTCTTTTTTGCGTATATTAAGATAAACATCGACAAATACATCGCCAAAAAATTTAAACAGGTAAGTAAAGCCCAATCCGAATATCAGCCCCCTCAAAGAATTCACCAACGGCAAAGAATTTAAATCGTAAACTCCTGTTTGCAGCATCTTTAAACTCGGCCAAAAATTCCATAAAAGCCCTAGGCTTATACCGACAACACATAAATAAACCGGGATAGCATGATAATCGATATCTATGAAAGAAGTAACTACCAAAAGGCAGAAAAGAAATGAAAACTTAACCAGCTCCCAGCTCCATCCAAACTTAAGATATAAAAGCAAGAATAACGCCGCAGTAAGTAATTCTACTAAAGGATATCTAAAAGATATCGGTTGTTTGCAATTCCTGCATTTTCCTTTAAGAATAAAAAAACTGATAATCGGGATATTGTCATACCACTTTATGGACACATTACAATTAGTACAAAAAGAGCGGGGCATTATGATAGATTTATCTTTTGGCAGGCGGAAAATACATACATTCAAAAAACTTCCTAAACAACTTCCAATAATAAATGCAAAAATCGCTTCGATCATCATTATTTCACCCTTTGCTTTAAAAGTGCCTCTTTCATCTCTCTGACAGGGGCACGCATCCCGGTCCAAATCTCCCAGGCAATTGCACCTTGATAAAGTAACATTCCTAATCCCCCCGTAGCCGACAGCCCCCGGCTCCGGGCCTCTTTTATCAGCTCCGTTTCTCTATTATACACTACATCATAAACAAATAAATCTTTATGAAGCAGATTTTTGTCAATTGGCAAGGAGCCACCTTCTTTCATGCCTACAGGAGAAGTATTTACTAACAGCTGACAAAATTTTATTTTTTCAGCTACCTGATCATTAGAGATGACTTCTATTTTTTGTTCAAGGATACTCCGCCACTCTTTTGGCAAGGTTAAAAAATGTTTTTTTAAAGAATCGATGGCTTTTTGGCTTAAATCATAGATATATATTTTTTTAACTCCTAAATTTTTCCAGCTTAAAGCCGCAAGTACTGCTCTGCCGGCTCCTCCACAACCAACTAAAAAAACTGATTTATCCTTTGGATTAAATCGCAAATCTTCTTCTAAAGACCTTAAAAAACCTCTAGCATCAGTATTGTAATAATCTACTCCCTCAACGTTTCTTTTTACCGTGTTCACAGCTCCTGACAATTTAACATAGTATAAATCTTCTTGTGTTGCTTTCGTAGATCTATTGAAAGGAAAATTTTTCTCAAGGATTTCACAAGCTTTTACTTTGTGAGGGATAGTAATATTAAAGCCGGCTAACTCTTTATTGTTTAATAAGAAATCTTCGAGGGCTTCGGGGGATGTTTCAAGCAATCGATATTCAGCAGGTATTCGGCAATGGCCAAAAGCTGCATTGTGCATTGCCGGAGATAGAGAATGCTTAACCGGGAATCCAATCAGGCCATAAATAGTCTTCTTTTCATTCTGCATCTTACCAGGATATCTTTGCTATCCCCCACACTTCAGCCCAATCGTTTTCTCTCAACAAAGAAAGGTCGGGATATTCATTTTTTAAATAACTTTCGACTTCCTGCCTGGTATGATAACGTTTTATGGTAAAACCGCCTTGTTTCTCGGAAATCGGTTGATAAATAAAATCCCAGAGCTGCTGCCAATCTCCATCGCTGAAAGCACCAAATACTTGCGGCATCCAGTTTTCTAAATTGGCCTGAACTTCAAGCATGCTTATGTGGCGCTTGCGGGAAGGTGCCATTTCCATAGAGATGTTATTCTTTCTTACCTTTACAAAGGTATCTGCCCGCCTGAAAAAACTATCGGTTTTCGAACGCAAATTATAGTAAGTATCACTTTGTTTAAACTGCACTACTGCATACACCAAGCCAACGATAATAACTATGGCTATAAGGTTAGAAAGGTATTTCATTCTTGGTTATCCTGGCTCGTTTATGCTATAGCTTCTTATTCAGCGCGTCTAAATAAGCTTTTACCGAGGCCTCTAATACATCCGTGCTGGCGCCTCTGCCGGAAACGTTATCCTTCTTTATCTTAAGTTCAACCCGAACCAAGCCTTGGGCGTCTTTACCGATAGTTATAGCTTCCAATTTATAGCTGATAAGTTTAACTTTTATGCCCACTAATTTATCAATAACCCGATAACAAGCGTCTATCGGCCCGTCACCGGAAGATGAAGCCGTAATAACCTTGCCCTTATAACGCAAGGTAACCGTAGCTTCAGGAGCTATATCTGTGCCGGTAATTGACTTTATCGACACGAGTTCACATTTTTTCTCTAAAGGCTTGGCTTCTTCTGCTGCTAAAGCTATTAAATCATCATCGAAAACTTCTTTTTTCTTATCCGCTAAAATCTTAAAATTTTTAAATATAGCATTAACTTTTTTGTCTGAAAATGAAAAACCCAGCTTCTGAAGCCTCTTGGCTAAAGCATGCCGGCCGGAGTGTTTACCTAAAATAATCTGGCTCTTATCAATGCCAACATCTTTAGGATTCATTATTTCATACGTATTTCTTTTTTTGAGAACCGCATCCTGATGTATCCCTGACTCATGCGCAAAGGCATTTTTACCCACAATCGCCTTGTTAGGAGGGACAACGAATCCGGTTAAAGAACTGACCAGGCGCGAGGTGCGGAATATCTCTTTAGCATTAATACCGGTGAAAATATTTTTAAAAGAATCCTTACGAGTCTTTACCGCCATCACAATCTCTTCCAGGGAAGCATTTCCCGCCCTTTCTCCTATACCGTTAACCGTGCAATGGGCCTGCCTGGCTCCGGCTAAAATCCCGGAAAGAGAATTGGCCACGGCTAAGCCTAAGTCATCATGACAATGCACCGAAATAACCGCTTTGTTGATATTAGGGACATTGTTTATGATGTCCGCTATAAGAGAATACATTTCTTGCGGATAGCTGTAGCCAACAGTATCAGGTATGTTTACTGTTCTTGCCCCCTGGTTGATGACGGTTTCTATCACCTTAAATAAAAATTCCCTGTCGCTGCGAGTAGCATCCTCCGGAGAAAATTCTACATCAGGACAGAGTTTACGGGCATTACGGGTAGCCCGAGCAGCTAAAGCCAAAATTTCATCTTCGGCTTTACGGAATTTATACTTAAGATGTATTTTGGAAGTAGCAAGAAAGATGTGTATTCTTGGATTTCTTGCTTTGCTCAGAGCTCTGGCTGCCGTTTCTATGTCCTTATCTAAGCAACGCGCCAAACCGCAAATAATGCTATTTTTGACACTTGCAGAAATAGTCTTAACTGCTTTAAAATCCCCGGGGCTGGCCACAGGAAAGCCAGCCTCTATCACATCAACGCCCAGCCGCTCAAGTTGAAAAGCTAATTCAAGTTTTTGCTCAGAGGTTAGGGATGCTCCCGGAGCTTGTTCTCCATCTCGTAAGGTTGTATCAAAGATGTATATTTTCTCTTTCATTTTACTTCGCTCGTTACACGGATTCTCACGGATTTGATATACAGTTTTATACGGATAATATATTTTAACCCGTGCCTATCTGTGTCCTCACTTAATCCAGGGCATCATTTCCCTTAAATCTTTTCCCACTTTTTCAATCGGATGGTTATCCCCGTCTTTTATTAACTTATCAAAATTTTTACGGCCGGTTTCATTTTCTTTAATCCACTCTTTAGCAAATTTGCCGGAAGTGATTTCTTTTAACATTTTCTGCATTACCTTACGGGTCTTGTCGGTGATTATCCTTGGCCCGCGAGTTAAATCTCCGTAGCAAGCAGTATTAGAAACTCTCCGGCGCATACCGCTAATTCCAACTTCCTGGATTAAATCGGTAATCAATTTTAGCTCATGAAGTACTTCAAAATAAGCGATCTCCGGTTGATACCCGGCTTCAACCAAAGTATCAAAACCAGCTTTGATTAACTCACTTACCCCGCCGCAAAGAACGGCTTGCTCGCCAAAAAGATCAGTTTCGGTCTCCTCGGAAAATGTTGTTTCAATTACCCCCATTCTGGTTCCGCCGATAGCCTTAGCATAGGATAAAGCCAACTCTTTAGCTTTCCCGGTTGCATCTTGATGCACGGCGATCAAACACGGTACGCCTTTGCCCTGCTCATACATCCTCCTAACCAAAGCACCCGGGCCCTTAGGAGCAACCATAAAAACGTCGATTGTCTTAGACGGCCTGATCTGTTTAAAGCGGATATTAAAGCCATGCGAAAAACAAAGTGCTTTTCCTTTTTTTAAATTGGGCTTGATTTTCTCATTGTATACCGCGGCTTGAACATGATCCTGGGTTAAAATCTGAATAACGTCCGCGTTCTTAGCTGCCTCCTGAGCAGTCACCGGATCAAAGCCATCGGCTTTGGCCTGCTTATAGTTCTCTGTCCCTTCAAGCTCGGAGACGATAACCCGGCAGCCGGAATCACGTAAGCATAAGGATTGGCCGCGGCCCTGAATACCATAGCCAATAATGGCTACCGTTTTTGATTTTATAAGTTCTAGATTTGCGTCTTTATCATAATAAACCTTTGCCATTCTTCTACCTCCTCGTTTTTGCCATACCTACTTGTGTAATTTTAGCTGTTAGACTATTTTCCAATAGCTATCTTGCCTGTACGAACCAATTCAGTTACCTCAACTTTCTTTAATTCTTTAAGAATTTCTTCAATCTTATGCCTTTCGCTGCAAGCCTCAATTATACAGAAATTTTTATTTTTCTCGACAATCTTAATATCGCCTTTATTAACAGCTGGCGCTAATATTTCTTCACAATTTTTTCCGGCCGGTAACTTAGCCAAAATAAGCTCGCGCTCTACGTACTCCTTATGAGTGAAATCGTTAACAGTTATGACATCAATCAATTTATTCAACTGTTTTTTAATTTGTTCCAGTATCCTCTCGTCTTCGGCATTTACCACGATGGTCATGCACGAAATTGTAGGGTCAGCAGTCTCACCCACAGCCAACGATGTAATATTATAACCTCGGGCACTGAATAAAGAAGATACCCTAGCTAAGACTCCGAATCTGTTTTCAACTAACGCTTGTATGGTGTGTTTCATGATTCAATTTAGTTGTCGAGATCTAAAACGTTCCACTTACGCCTGTCTTTTTTATTTTTACGCCTATCCTGACCGGTTTTCTTGGCTTTTTTGAGAACTTTTCTTCTGTCGCCTTGGGAATTAACTCTTCTGTCTTTCATTTTTATACCTGTTAATCTTCATGAATTTCTATCAAATTAGCCATAAACCATTCGTGAAAATATGTCTTAAATTAGCGTTAATTCGTGCCTAAGCCATCCCTCCTATCATCCGGCTGATAGCTTCTCCTGCCGGGACCATAGGAAATACATTCTCTTCATCTTCTATTCTGAAATCAGCCACCACTGGTTCATCGGAAGATATAATTTTTTTGACCGCCGATTTAATATCCTCCGGTTTATCGACTCTTAAACCCTTTATTCCATAACCCTGAGCAACCTTTACAAAATCAGGATTCTTTAAAGGCGTGCCCGAATATCTTCGGTTATAGAACAGCTCCTGCCATTGACGAACCATACCCAAGCAATGATTATTCAGAATCACTATCTTGACATTGATGCCATAGGTGCTTAAGGTGGCTAGCTCCTGGATATTCATCTGGATTGAACCATCTCC
>JBAYNQ010000027.1:0-10261 GCA_041678705.1 Candidatus Omnitrophota bacterium | reverse complement strand
GCGATAATCGGCATTGGCGCTCTCGGTACGGTCATCGCAAACAACCTCTGCCGATCAGGGATTGGTTTTTTGAGGCTCATCGACAGAGATTATGTTGAACTGAGCAACTTGCAGCGCCAGACTCTATTTAATGAACAGGATGTTGCTGAGCAGATGCCTAAAGCTGTCGCAGCATATAACCATCTCTCTAAGGTAAACTCAGGAATCGCACTCGATCCAGTTGTCGCCGATATTAATTCTTCAAATATTGAGGAGCTCATCAAGGACGCGGATCTGGTTTTAGACGGCTCTGATAATGCGGAAGTAAGGCATCTGATGAATGAAGCCTGTCACAAGCTTAAAATTCCGTGGGTTTACGGAGCCGTGCTTGGCAGTTTAGGAATGACTATGAATATACTGTATGGCGATAGGCCTTGTTTTCGGTGCTTCCAGCCGCATATCCCGGCTCCTGGCTCTTATCCGACATGCAGTACTGCCGGTGTACTAAACATGATTACTGGAATTATCGCTTCTATTGAATCGGCAGAGGCAATCAAAATTCTGATTGGATCTCCGGATGTAAGTAAGAAGCTTTCTATAATTGATGTATGGGAAAACACAGCGGAGCATCTAATAATAAACCAGGCTCCCGACTGTCCAATCTGTGGGCGGGGCAACTACGAATTGCTTGGGCAATCAAAAGGTGCCTACTCCACCAGTCTGTGCGGACGGGACTCCATTCAGATAGTTCCAGGTATACCTGCTTCCATAGATTTTGCACTTATGGCAGAAAAACTGAAAATGGCGGGTACAGTCAAATTCAATCGGTTTATGCTCAACTTTGACGATGGCAGGATCGCTTTTAATCTTTTTGCCGATGGTCGCGCAATTATAAAAAACGCAAAAGATGACATGGCCGCAAAATCGGTTTATTCAGAGTATATTGGGCTTTAGAAATATGAGGATGTCTTACTCTTGCACTCGCAACATGTTAAATTTGAATTAGTCGATAAAATTGAGGTATAATTTATATAAATTTACAAACCCCTCTTGACTTTATGCGCAAGAGGGGTTATATTAAAATCAAATTCATATAAACTATATATGATTAATATGTATTACAATAAGAAAGAGAGTGCATCGTATGTCTGATAGAAAATTGAAATTTGAAACACTCCAGCTTCACGTGGGGCAGGAAAAGCCCGATTCCGCCACCGACGCGCGAGCCGTCCCGATTTACCAGACCTCATCCTATGTTTTCGCAAACTCTGCGCAGGCGGCCGGCCGCTTCGGACTGACCGAAGGCGGGAATATTTACTCGCGCATCATGAACCCGACCTGGGACGTATTTGAAAAGCGCATCGCGGCGCTCGAAGGCGGAATTGCGGCGCTGGCAACCGCGAGCGGAGCCGCGGCAGTCACTTATGCGATCCAAAACATCGCCCATTCAGGCGACCACATCGTTTCTGCCAACACACTGTATGGCGGCACATATAATCTTTTTGCGCATACATTTAAGGATTTTGGAATTGATGTGACTTTTGTGGACCCGGATATTGACGGGAGCTTTGAAGCGGCAATCAAACCCAATACCAAGGCCATTTTTATCGAAACCCTCGGCAATCCGAATTCCAGTTTGATTGACATTGAGGCGGCAGCAAAGCTTGCGCATAATAACGGCATTCCGCTGATTATCGACAACACATTTGCGACACCCTATCTTCTTCGTCCGATTGAATACGGAGCCGACGTTGTCGTTCATTCCGCTACCAAGTTTATCGGCGGACACGGTACCTCCATCGGCGGCGTGATTGTCGACGGCGGAACATTCGACTGGGCGGCGTCCGGTAAATTCCCCGGTCTTTCCGAGCCGAACCCAAGCTATCACGGCGTGCGTTTTACCGAGGCTGCTGGCGCGGCGGCCTATATCACAAAGGCACGGGTGACCTTGCTGCGCGATACGGGCGCGGCTTTAAGCCCGTTCAACGCCTTCCTGTTTTTACAGGGGCTTGAAACCCTTTCCCTTCGCGTCGAACGTCATGTTGAGAACACGCTTAAAGTCATTGACTTTCTGAAGAATCACCCGAAGGTGGAACGCATCAACCACCCGTCCCTCACTGACAGCCCATACAACGAGCTGTACCGCAGATATTTTCCAAACGGTGGCGGCTCCATTTTCACCTTTGAAATCAAGGGCGGCGCGGAGGAAGCAAAAGCCTTTATCGATAAGCTTGAGATATTCTCTCTTCTCGCGAATGTGGCGGACGTCAAGTCCCTTGTAATTCACCCGGCCAGCACAACCCATTCACAGATGAGCGAAAAGGAACTGCTTGAATCAGGTATCAAGCCGAACACCATCCGCCTTTCCATCGGCACCGAGCACATTGACGACCTGATTTACGATTTGGAGCAGGCGTTTTAGAATTGCATAAATGGTTTCATAATATGCGAGGGGCGGGCGATGTAATTACGTCCGCCCCGATTTTTCGGAGGAATTTGTATATGGCGAAGAAGGTAATGGTTGCAATGAGCGGAGGCGTGGACAGCTCCGTTGCGGCGGCGCTGCTGCAGGAGCAGGGATATGCGGTATGCGGTGCGACCTTAAAGCTATTTTCTAATGAGGATATCGGCCCTAAGCGCGCTTCAAGAGCATGCTGCTCTCTTGCAGATGTGGCGGACGCCCGCAGCGTGGCATATAAGCTTGAATTTGAGCATTTTGTGTTCAACTTCGGCGACAGGTTCCGTGAAGAGGTCGTAAACCGTTTTGCGGCCTCCTATTTGAACGGTGAAACGCCTAATCCGTGCATTGACTGCAATCGTTATATTAAGTTTGACAGAATGCTTGAACGTGCGCTCCTGCTGAACATGGACTACATTGCAACCGGACACTACGCGCGTGTGGAGTATGACGGAAATACAGGCCGATATCTCTTAAAAAAGGCAAAAGATATATCAAAGGATCAGACCTATGTTCTTTATTCGATGACACAAGAACAACTGAAAAGAACGCTTTTCCCGCTCGGTGGGCTGCTGAAAAACGAAGTGCGCGCTCTGGCGGAAGCGCGCAGTCTTGTCAACGCAAAAAAGCCTGACAGCCAGGATATCTGTTTTGTGCAGGACGGGAGCTATGCTGCCTTTCTGGAGAACGTACTCAATGTTCCGTCCTCTCCCGGAAACTTTATCGATGCTGCCGGAAATGCATTGGGAACCCACAGGGGAATTATTCATTATACCGTCGGACAGCGCAGAGGGCTGGGTCTGAGCTTTGACCGACCTAAATACGTGATAAGAAAGGATGCAAAGTCCAACACGGTTGTCATAGGCGACGAAAATGAGTTGTACAGTACCAACATGACCATTAAGGATGTAAACCTGATATCCATAGAACATTTTACAGAGCCAATGGAAGCCGCCGTAAAGACACGGTACAGCCAGCGGGAAGCGTCCGCCACTCTTTATCCGTTGGAGGGAAACCAGATTTCCGTTCGGTTTCATACTCCTCAGCGCGCTGTAACTCCGGGACAGGCCGCTGTTTTTTATAATGATGATATAGTTATTGGCGGAGGGACAATAGTCTTGTGAAACCCACATTTCTGCAATTGCTTCATAAGGGTATTTATGGTAGGATATGTGCAAAATTGAACAAATATTTTCAGCTGATTTTGAGTAATTGCAGGATTGGAGACAAAGCTATGTACGAGAATAAAAATCAAATTTATGATTTAGCCGTAAAGGGCTATTGCTGCAGTCAAATAATGGTTAAACTGGGCCTTGATGCTATGAACCGGGAAAACGAAGATCTATTGGCCGCTATGTCAGGTTTATGTAAGGGCCTTTTTTCAGAATTAACATGCGGTACCTTAACTGGTGCCGCTTGTCTTTTGTCTTTGTATGATAAGAATGAGGCTGCCGCGAATATGATTCCACGCCTTGTGGAATGGTTCGAAATATCCTTTTCTCAGCTATATGGCGGGATTAATTGCAAGGATATCATCGGAGATGATCCTATGAAACGATTTGAGAGATGTCCTGAGATCATGCAAAATACGTTTGAAATGTGCCGGGATTTATTGGTAGAAAACGGTTGTGATATTTAGTAATTAAGCGCATGCGCTTCCGTTGCTGTTAGTATTAACCATTAACTTAAGAATTTTTGCTATAAAAGTATTGCCATTAGAAAAAGCATGCGATAATATCACTGTATTCATATTGGTATTGTGGGAATACGAGAGTAAAGGAGTTTGTCATGTCAAAAATAATATATGCGGACAACGCCGCGACAACATCGCTCTCCAAGCACGCTTATGAGGCCATGACGCCTTATTTGATAAGCGAATACGGGAATCCATCTTCTATTTATTCCGTTGGAAGAACCGCTAAAAAGGCGATCGAAAGCGCAAGAGGAAAAGTAGCATCGGCAATCGGTGCAAAACCCGAAGAAATCTATTTTACTGCCTGCGGAACGGAATCCGACAATTGGGCGATTAAATCCGTAGCCGAGCTTAAAAAAAGCAAAGGAAAGCATATTATTTCTACCGCTATCGAACATCACGCCGTTGTGCATACGCTCCAGAAGCTTGAAAAGCAGGGCTTTGATGTTACCTATCTAGGTGTAAATGAAAACGGAAACATATCTCTGGATGAGTTGCGCGCCGCAATCCGTCCGGATACCATTCTGATAACAATCATGACTGCTAACAACGAAATAGGCACAATTATGCCCATAGCCGAAATAGGAGATATCGCTCGGGAAGCCGGAGTGCTGTTTCATACCGACGCTGTGCAAGCGGCGGGTCATATTCCGCTGAATGTGGTTGATATGAAAATAGACCTGCTTTCACTTTCCGGACATAAATTCAAAGGCCCTAAGGGCACGGGCGCGCTTTATATTAAAAAGGGGGTAAGGCTACCGTCAAATATGCAGGGCGGAGCGCAGGAACGCGGCCTTCGTTCGGGGACAGAAAATGTGGCCGGCATCGTCGGACTTGCGACCGCTCTTGAGGAATCTGTGTCAAACATGCAGGAAAATATGAAAAAGGTCACAGCACTGAGGGATCGGTTGATAGACGGTATTTTAAAAATACCATATACCAGATTGACAGGCGACCTCGTAAACAGGCTACCCGGCACCGCGTCGTTTGTATTCGAATGCGTTGAGGGCGAGTCTATGGTGCTTCTGCTCGATCAAAACGGCATATGCGCCTCTTCCGGATCGGCCTGTTCTTCCGGTTCGCTTGACCCTTCTCATGTCCTTATGGCAATAGGTCTTCCGCATGAAGTTGCCCATGGATCGCTTCGGCTGTCGCTCGGCGAGGACAATTCGGAGGAGGATATCGATATCATCCTAGAAAAGCTGCCGCAGATCATCAGCCGCCTGAGAGACATGTCGCCGCTCTGGGAAGAACGGATTTCGGAGGAAAAGATTTGAATGACTGAATTACAGTGGGAAGTATTGGAGCTGAAAAAGGAAAAGTGCGCCTTGATACTCGCGCATTATTATCAGACGCTGGATATTCAGGAGATAGCGGATCATGTCTGTGACTCCTTTGAACTGGCCAGACGGGCAAGAGATGCGGGGGAAAAACTGCTGATCCTGTGCGGTGTTCGTTTTATGGCGGAAAGTGCAAAAATACTAAGTCCAGAAAAAATCGTGCTCCTCCCTGCACCGGACGCCGGCTGCCCCATGGCGGATATGATAGAGCCGGAAGATGTAAAGATGCTTCGCAGAGAGCATCCGGATGCGGCAGTCGTATGTTATATAAATTCGTCTGCCGCTGTCAAAGCAGAAAGCGACATATGTTGCACTTCGTCATCAGCCGAAAGGATTGTCCGTTCATTACCGAACAGAAAAATCATATTTATCCCCGACCAAAATCTTGGCGCTTATATCGCCTCAAAAATCCCCGAAAAAGAAATTATCCTCTTTGACGGCTTTTGCCCTACACATCATAAGGTAACACAAGAAGAAGTGTTAGCAGCCAAAAGGTCTCATCCTATGGCCGTGGTGCTGGCTCATCCTGAGTGCAGGCCGGAAGTGCTCCAATACGCGGACTATATTGGCAGCACGGCCGGGATACTCAGCGCGGCGGAAAGCCTTGACGCGGATGAGTTTATCATAGGAACTGAGAACAGCGTCGTGGAGAGGCTGAAAACGCGTGTTCCTCATAAGCGATTTTATCCGATAACTAACCACTTTCTCTGCCCGAACATGAAAAAGACGCGATTGATTGACGTAAAAAATGCGCTTGAAAACAACGAGTATGAAATTATACTAGACCAAACTGAAATAGACGCCGCGAGGAGTTGTCTTGCGAAAATGGTTGAGATCAAAGCGTAATGAAAGGCCGATAAAATATGAAATCAAACCATGAGCTTTATAAAACCGTGTTTGAAGAACTTGAAGCGGGACGCAGGGTTGTTGTTTTGACCGAACTAAGCAGCAAATCCGGGCTTTTGAATCCGCCGGTCAAGTCGCTTTTAAGGGAAATCGAGCTTGTAAAACAGGAAGGCACTGAAAGCATTGATTGCAAGCTGTCGCGAGCCGCGATAGATGACGGCAGGCTGCAATGCTTCGACGATAAGCATGGAACTATAGTAATTGCGGAGCCGTACTTCCCCGAGTCACGTCTTACCATTTTAGGCGGCGGTCACATAGCAAAGCCTCTGGCCGAGTTCAGCTCAAAGTGCGGGTACTCGGTTACGGTTGTGGATGACCGCCCCGCATTTGCAAATAATAAGCGTTTCCCTTATGCGAATAATGTTTTTTGTGAAAGCTTTGACCGGTGCTTTACGCTTCTGAATGTCAACAGGTCTGCATTTGTCGTCATAATTACACGGGGGCACAGGCACGATATTGATTGCCTTAGACAGGTATTAAAACTCGAGACAGCGTACACCGGTATGATCGGTTCCCGAAGAAGAGTGAGCGCAGCTATGGAGCAGCTTTTTGCAGAAGGTTATCCCCGAGAGAAGCTAGACGCAGTCAGAGCTCCCATAGGTATTGACATTGGTGCACAAACGCCCGAGGAAATCGCCGTATCCATCCTATCGGAAGTGATTCAGTATAAGCGGAAAAGCAAAAATTCCAATTGGCCCGAGCTTGATAACGACGTTCTTTCCGAACTTATAGAGGAGCGCGACGATCCCAAAGCGCTTGTTACAATCATTGAAACAAAAGGTTCCGTTCCCAGAGATGTCGGTGCAAAGATGATTGTCTGGCCTCATGGCAAAACACTCGGCAGTATTGGAGGCGGCTGCAGTGAGAGCTCGGTTATTCAATCGGCTTATGATGTTATCAGAGACGGCGGCTATAGAATTGTAGATATCGATATGACGGGAGAAATAGCCGAAAACGATGGAATGGTGTGCGGAGGTACGATGAAGGCTGTAATTGAACAATATTCCTGAGTGGAACAAAAATAAGATTACTAATGATTAGTAGTTAGGAGAATAACATGTATTCAGATAAAGTAATGGATCATTTTAACAATCCACGTAATGTTGGCGTATTAGAAGACGCGAACGGAATTGGGCAAGTCGGCAATCCGGTATGCGGAGATATCATGAAAATATATCTCAAAATTGAGAATGACTTGATTACTGATGTCAGCTTTAAAACATTTGGATGCGGCGCAGCTGTTGCAACCTCATCAATGGCAACGGAACTTGTTAAAGGGAAATCAGTAAAAGAAGCGCTACAGCTGTCAAACAGAGCTGTTGCCGAAGCACTGGATGGTCTTCCTCCCGTAAAAATGCATTGCTCGGTACTCGCTGAGGAAGGCATTAAAGCTGCGATTGAGGATTACTATAAAAAACAAAGTATTAATCCGGATGAAGTCCTCGAAAAATAAGATATTAATAATATCGGAGTAAACGAAATGCTAAAGCAAAAACGAGTTGCCGCTATTCACGATATCTCTTGCTTTGGAAAATGCTCGCTGACTGTAGCCTTGCCAATCATATCGGCTGCGGGAATTGAGGTCAGCGCAATTCCGACCGCGGTTCTTTCAACACATACGGGCGATTTTTCAGGCTATACATATCGGGATCTGACAGACGATATCCTCCCAATTATAGACCACTGGCAGTCCCTCAATCTTTCCTTTGACGCGGTCTATACAGGGTTTCTCGGCTCTTTTGAGCAGATTGATATAGTTTCCGGCATATTTGACCGGCTTAAAAAACCTGATAACTTAATTATTGTTGATCCGGTTATGGCTGACAACGGCTGTCTTTATTCGATATTCCCAGATAATTTTCCTGCGGGCATGAGGAAGCTTTGTGAGAAAGCCGATGTAATTGTGCCAAACATTACGGAAGCGGCCCTATTGCTTGAAGAACCATTCATGGAAGGACCCTATACGCAATCATATATTGAGGATTTGCTTTTCCGGCTCGCCGCATTGGGTCCAAAGAAGGTTATACTAACCGGCGTGTATTTTGAAGACACTCAACTTGGCGCGGTAAGCTATGACGACCATTCAAAAAAGGTGAGCTATGCATTCTCAAAACGTATTGACGGATACTATCACGGGACCGGGGATGTATTTGCAAGCGCTCTTATCGCATGCCTACTAAACGGCGCAGACCTTGACAAAGCCATAAGAGTTGCCGTCGACTTTACTGTGCGAAGTATTGAGCGAACAAAAGAAGCAGGAACGGACATCCGCTTTGGTGTAAACTTTGAAGCTGGACTTCATAACTTGGTAAAGGATATTAATGTTCTTTAGCGTGATGGAGGTGTATTAATGCAACGCGGTCAAAACGGCAGTTTCAATGAATTGGCTTCTTCTGTTATAAAAGACCTGACGGAACACTCAGATGAAAACATAATTCATCCGAATTATTTACCAGACAAAGACGTTGTCATAGAAATTATTGATAATTTAAGAAAAATACTATTCCCGGGATTTTTTGGCAAGCTGAGCACAGAAAATACGAATTTGGAATACTACATCGGTCTACTCCTTTTTGATGTGCGGGATAAACTACAGCAACAGATCTGTCGCGCACTGTTGCACGAAAATTCTGCAGAAGAAGGATGCGTTCCAGACGCGGAGCACCGCTCAAAACAGATCGCGCAGGATTTAATAGGTATAATTCCCGCGCTGAGAAAAGTCCTGTACACGGATGTGGATGCCACGCTGGATGGAGACCCCGCGGCTCGGAGCAAGCATGAAATTATATTTGCTTACCCTGGCATTTACGCAATAAGTGTTTATAGAATGGCACATGAGCTCCACCTGTTAGGGGTGCCGCTCATTCCCAGGATCATGACCGAGCACGCTCATGGCATAACCGGAATTGATATCCACCCGGGAGCGGAAATAGGCCATCACTTTTTCATTGATCACGGTACCGGTATAGTTATCGGCGAAACAACGCAGATCGGCAATTACGTTAAAATATATCAGGGTGTGACGTTGGGCGCTCTGTCAACCAGAGGCGGCCAACGCCTTCGAGGCAAAAAACGACATCCCACGCTTGAGGATGAAGTAACCGTATATTCCTCCACTTCAATCTTAGGAGGAGAAACAGTTATAGGTAGAGGCGCGGTAATAGGCAGCAACGCCTTCATAACCAAGTCGGTTCCTGCCGACACAAGGGTCAGCATAAAAAACCCAGAACTGGATTTCAGGGACTTAAGGACACAGGATAAAAATCAGGGAGAAAAATAAAATATGTTAAAATGACATATGTAAAGAATGAAATACTGCGGCTAAAGCCGTAATACCATTTTTGTTGAAGGGGCTGTCTCAAAAGACTTGTAACGAAGTCGGATGAGGCAGCCTCTTTTGTGTCGAAACGAGTTTTAAAAAGGTTCTAAACACAAAAAACCGCGACAAAGTTCAAGGATGTTATTGTTTATGCGAAAAAAGGGCGCAAGAAACCAGATCAGATTTCATTCTGAACTGGATTTGCACTTTTTTACGCTGCTGTTGAGACGGTGAATAGCGCTTGGCCGATCCGACCGTTCTGTATTCGGGAATGCAACTTGTTTAGATTGAATCCCAAAGCCAGAAGAAGATACTCCGTTCGAACGTTTGGTTCTCCTCGAGTGAGAAACCGGGTAACCCCGTAATTTTGTTTGGTCACACCAAAGACGCCTTCGGCCTGAATGGATCGGTTTACACGAAGCTTGATTCCTTCTTCCGACGTAATGTTCTTCATGCTCTGCGCGCGGTATAGGTCAAACTGCTCGCCAACTTCCAGCTTCTTCGCGTATTTCCCTTTATAGCATTTCCCCAGATGTGGACATCCTTCACAGGATTCACACTGGTAT
>JBAYNQ010000026.1:0-10317 GCA_041678705.1 Candidatus Omnitrophota bacterium | reverse complement strand
GCCCGCGGCCATATCTCCATAATTAAGCGGCCGGATTAGATCCTGTGTTGCCAAAACCTCATGGGATTCTTTCTTTTTGAATATATGGTCTCCGGAGGTAAGTACATCTATTCCGCAGCCGAACAAATCATTAGCTGTATCCCTGGTTACGCTTGAACCTCCGGCGGAATTCTCTCCGTTAGCGATTATGCAATCCAGCCCCAACTCCTTGCGTAATCCCGGAAGAAGTTCTGAAAGGTAAAGCCTGGCAGGCTTTCCAACAATATCTCCAATAAACAATATCTTCATTGATTTATTTTATACCTTAACAAAAATTTCCTCAATCAAAATATCCCATCTGCGATAATCAGCGTTTTCAATTCTGCGATCATCTGCGATTACTTCGCGTAATCAACCGCTCTTGTTTCACGGATAACTGTAATTTTTATGTTGCCGGGATAATCCATCTCCTGCTCCAGCTTCTTCTTTATCTCATAAGCAAGAATACTGATTTCGCTATCGCCGATTTTATTCGGGTGCACTATCACTCTTACCTCACGGCCAGCCTGGATAGCAAAACTCTTATCCACGCCTTCAAAAGAATTGGCAGTGGTTTCTATCTGGCGAAGGCGTTTTATGTAAGTTTCTAAAGTTTCTCTTCTTGCACCGGGACGTGCCGCTGAAATAGCATCAGCAACCATCGCCAATAAAGCATAAAGGGACTTAAACTCAGCGTCTTCATGATGAGCCTCAGCAGCATTAATAACCAGCTCGTTTTCGCCATAACGTTTCAGGAGTTCGGCTCCTATCTCAGCATGCGTGCCTTCAACCTGATGATCAATAGCTTTTCCTATATCATGAAGCAAGCCGGCGCGCTTTGCTATATTGGGAGCAAGCTCCAATTCTGAAGCCAAAATGCCCATAATAATGGCAACCTCTTTGGAATGCTGCAAAGCGTTCTGGCCAAAACTGGTACGATACTTCAATTTTCCCAGAAGTTTTATCAACTCCGGATGAAGATTGTGTATGCCTACTTCAAAAGCTACGGCTTTACCTTCTTCAATAAGCTTTTTATCAAATTCCTGTTTTGTCTTTTCGACTACTTCCTCGATTCTGGCGGGATGAATCCGGCCATCCTGGACTAATTTCTCTAAAGCGATCCTGGCTATTTCCCGGCGTATCGGGTCAAATCCAGAAACACTCACCGCTTCAGGGGTATCGTCTATTATCAGATCTACACCTGTGGCCATCTCAAACATACGTATGTTACGGCCTTCCCTTCCAATAATCCGCCCTTTAATTTCATCATTTGGCAGCGGCACAACACTCACTGTGCTTTCAGTGGTATGCTCAACCGCGCATCTTTGTATTGCCTGAGAAACTATTTCTTTGGCTTTTGCATCAGCTTCTTCTTTAGCAGAATCTTCCATTTCTTTTATCATCCTGGCTTTGTCACCTCTAAGTTCTTCTTCGTAACGCTTAAGTAGAAGCTCTCTGGCTTCTTGTGGCGACAAAGATGATATTCTTTTTAATTTCTCTTTTTCTTCTTCTATCAGGCGGGCCAGGGCCTGATTTTTATCTTCGGCTTCTTTAAGCAGCCCTCTGGCAGTTTCTTCTCTTTTACTCAACTCTCTTTCTTTACTTTCAATAAAATCGAGCCGTTTTTCCAGGTTTTCTTCTCTTTGCAGCAGCCGGCGCTCCATCTGCATAAGTTCGTTCTTTTTAGAAGAATTCTGCTTTTCGAAATCAACCCTTAATTTATAAAGCAGTTCTTTGCCATCAAGATCGGCTTTACGTACGATTTCTTCTGCTTTAAACTTAGCCTCTTTGACTACTTTTTCGGAATTCTCTTTTGATTGTTTTAGTTTATTCTTTCCAATAAACTCGCCTAACCACCAACCTAAAACTATTCCAGCAATAGTCCCCAGTATTATATAAACAATATACATAGCCCCTCCTTCTCGCTCTAAAGGAAAAACTCAACCAAAGAAAGCCCTCAACAAAGATTGCTTTGGATTGATGCTTGAACCTTTAACTTTAAATAATAGTGTTTTCGCTTACTAAGATGTCGACCTTTTGGTCTGATGGAAGATTGATTGGAAGGTTATCTAAAACCTGGAATTCAAAGGCAATGCCTACTTTTGCAACCGATAGGGGTATTTTTTCTAAAAAGCGGTCATAGAATCCCGCTCCTCTCCCCAACCTGTTTTTATCCAAATCGAAGCCCAGGCCGGGTACTATTATCATGTCTATTTCCCCGATATCGACCTCTCTTGTCTTTGTGGTATCGGGTTCTTTTACTCCCAAGGGACCGGTAACAAAATCTTTTTCAAAGTTCTTTACTTCAAATATACGTAAGTTTTTTGCCTTAACATCCATCACCGGAAAGCAAAACACTTTGCTTTCTTGATCCTTCCTGATCATCTCCAAAACATCTACTTCTCCCCGTAAGGGGTAGTAAGCCATAATTTTCTTTGCATTTTTATATACAGGTATTTCCGCCAATCTATTTTCGACATTCTTACTCCTCCTTTTAAGCTCACTCTCAGTCAAAGCTAAAAGACGCGTCAGTAATCTGTGACGTAAAGCTTCTTTTTCTCTATTTACTACCATCTTCATACCGTTATAAGCACTCTCAAAACTTATGAATAAGAAATACCCTGACGCTTTTAGCGCGTCTACGCTGGTTTTAAAATTATACCACCCTTGTCTTAAAAATCTATGAAAATTTTAGCCGGGCTTGAGCCTGCAAAAATAGTTTCTTTAGCCTTTATTTTCAACGGTTTTTTGAGTCCCCGATAAGCCTGTCACCAAGAATTTACTTTTCACAGAGCAGTCCGCAGGCGGCTTCAGAATAGGTTATATTGCGAAACCCCTGTCTTGCCAGCCTTTTTTTTATACTCTCGGAAAGCCTAAAACCCTGTTTTATCTTATAAAGCGGTATGTAATGAAAAAATATACCCTGGGGCCTGAGTACTCTTTTGATTTCGGAATAAAATTCATTTGAAAAAAGCTCACCGGCCAATTTCAAAGTCGGAGGATCATGGACAACAGAATCAAAGTATTTCTCCGGAAATTCTTTGATCCCCTCAAATACGTCTTTCCTGCGAATTTCTATGTTTCCGGCTTTAAACAAATCCTCTGAAAAAGGGTTTATTCTAGCAATATCATAAACAATATCGTCTTTCTCGAAAGTAATGACTTTGTGAGCTAAACCGCAAGCTGCCAGAGCCGTGTAACCCAAACACATGCAGGTATCCAATACGTATCCGCGCGGCCTCGCGAATCCAATCTTGTTCTCGGTATCCTTTTTAGGAGAACTGCGCCTGTGCATCGGTACAGAGCCTATTGCCACAGTCGGCCAGTCTTCGGTTGGCACTAATTTATAAAACCTATTTGTTTCCGGCGAAAAAAAGGCAAGTTTAGTGAGCCCTCTTTCATCCAAAATATAGCAGAAACCTTCCTTTACTTTCTGCTCTAAATCCAGAACCAGTGATTCTTCGATTATGGCCCGGCGCTCCTGGCGCTCTACCCCTACTAAACGCCGGCCGAAATCTACAAGTTGCTGGAAATGCTGGCCTTGTGGCTTATTGCGTATGCTCTCAAACTCTTTTTTTGTTATAATCATACCCCGATTATATAGGTAAGACTTGATTTTACAATGATAAAATTTATCCGTCCCGCGAAAAGGCCAAAACTCAAAAACCCTGATTTTAACAGGAAAATTTACATTTAATTTTCTTGACAACACCTTGCTAAGCTATAAAATAATGAAAGTAGTTGAAAATATTAACTTTTTTAAAACAAGGGAGGTGCCTAGATGAACAAAGCACAGCTAGTTGAGACAATCGCCGCAAGAACTTCTACCAAGAAAGAGGCTCAGGAAATCGTTGAAACAATTTGGGATTCAATCAAAAGCAGTCTTAAGAAAAAGGAAGATGTAGCTATATCAGGTTTCGGGACATTTAAAGTAAAACAGACAAAAGCAAGAATGGGAAGAAACCCTAAGACCGGAGAAGCAATCCAGATTCCCGCGAAAAAGAAAATAGCTTTCAGAGCTTCTAAAGATTTAAAAGCTATTTTAGCATAATTCTGAATATAATAAAAAAGGCATACTTATTTAAAAGTATGCCTTTTTTATTTTCCTTACCGTGGCTATACAGAAATTTTTCTAATCTTGGCTATAAAGAATCCTCCCATCAAATCATTGGGGATAATCCTTTTGGTTAACCTCAGGCAAGAAGAAAATTTTTTCTCTTTCCAGTGGGCAAGAGCCGGACGGCTGCAGGAGGAAGGTATATCCAAAGGCATAAGCTCGACCTTACCTTTAAACTTACTTAGGAACCAATCAATTATCTCTTCATTTTCTTCCGGTGAAAAAGTACAGGTAGAATAAACCAAAACTCCACCCTCTTTGAGAGCGAAAAAAGCTGAGTGCAGGAGCTTCTTCTGCTTATGCGACATTTCTTTTACTTTCTTCTGTTTCCAGAACTTAAAAGTCTTTGGATCCGGTATCAAAAACCGGCCTTCAGAAGAGCATGGGACATCAACCAGGATTTTGTCGAATTGTTCGGGGAATTTCTTTCTTACCCAGATAGAATCCATTAATATGACTTTGACTGAATCGGCTCCTTGAACCTTTAAGTTCGCCAATAGTTTATAGTAACGGGTGCGGATTTTTTCAATTGCCAGGATCTTAGACTCCGGGGCTAAAGAAACCAACTGGGTTGTTTTCGCCCCGGGAGCAGCGCACAGATCAAGTATATTTTCTCCGTTTTCCGGAGAGAGGGCTAAAACCGGCAGCATACTTGAAAGTCCCTGGACAAACACCAATCCCTGTTGATAAATTTCAGTTTTCTGCAAATCCCGCAAAGAACCCTTAAGGATAAAAGCCCCTTTAGGAAAGCTAAGTTCTTTGAATTTCACCCTTTGGTTTTGCAAAGCCTTGCGCAGGCTGCTTAAGTCAGTTTTGGTATAATTTATCCTGAAAGTGGTGCTTTTCTTGGATAAAAAAGTTGACGCGATCCTGTTGTAATCCTGAGGGTAAATTTTTTTGAGCTTATGCAGAAATTCCTGGGGTAATTTATATATCGCCTCTCTCATATTGTCAGTCTCCTTCTAGTAAAATTCTAAATCCGAAATGCTAAATCCTAAACATATTTGGACTTTGGATTTTTCATTCTGTTTGGTTATTGAATATTGTAATTTATTTGTTTCTTGTTGCTTGGTTATTGGTCATTTTAAATAACCTGACACTTGCAACTTACAGCTTCTTCTGGTTTTTTCTAAATTATCAGTTACCAATTATCAGTTATTACTTTCTTAACCTTAACCTTAATCTTAATCTTAGCCTTAGCCTGTATCCGTTCTGTTTTGCTTTCGCCCATTCTACCATCAAGCAAGCGTTAACTAAAGCTCTTATTTATCTTGAAAATACAGCAAAATTTAATTTAAAAAAAAACTTGTGCTCCTTGAACCCCGGGTATAAACTGTGCCGATATAGGCAAAACAAAAAAAAGGGGGTAGTATGGGTACAAAGGGCAGAGAAATCGTCGGCATGGATATTAAAAGAGTCCTTGAGTTGTTGAATAAGGCTTTTGCTGATGAGTGGTTAGCTTATTATCAATATTGGCTAGGCTCAAAGGTTGTTGCCGGGCCGATGAAAGACGCGGTTATCGCAGAGCTTCTCCAACATTCAGCTGATGAATTACGCCACGCGGGATTAGTAACAACAAGAATAATCCAGCTAGGCGGAACTCCGGTAATAGCCCCTCAGGAGTGGATTAAATATTCAAACTGCGGCTACGACGCGCCTAACGATCCCTTTGTGAAAAAAATACTTGAGCAAAATATTAAAGGCGAACAATGTGCCATAACTGTTTACAACAGCCTGATTCAGGAAGTTGGTACAAAAGACCCGGTTACATATAATATGGCAGTACAAATATTGCAGGATGAAGTCGAACACGAAGAAGACCTGCAGGCACTTTCAGAAGACCTCCAGGCAATACTTAAAAAATAATCACCAAGATATAAAATATTTTCTGTTGAATAAGAGCCTGATTTTTATAAATCAGGCTCTTTTATTTACTGTTTAAATTTCTTCTTGAGAGCCAAGGCAGTAATAAAAGCGGCGGCAAAATAAATGAAAGAGAGAATAAATATCAGCTTATTGTCTAAAAAATATAGCTTTATCTTTTCATAAGATGCCCCTCTCGCGGCAGCCAGGATAAACTGTATCCAGAATATCCTCACCGGAGACGCTAACAAAACTACCAAAATATATTTCCTAAAAGAAAACCTGCTCAAGCCAAAGCCTAAATCCAGCACCCGGTAAGGAACCAAAGGTACTGCCCTCAGAAGAAAAACCCAGCCCAAGTTCAAGTTTTCAATTTTATTATAAAATTCTTTCCATCTACCCCGCATCCGCTTCTCTACGAAACCTCTTCCTAAAACTTTACTTATATTAAAGAAGATAAAAGCATTTATTATCTCGGAAATATAAATAAGCCCTGTACTTAGGTAGGCCCCGAATAAAAGGGCCCCCACTATTTTCAATATGTCCTTTAGGTACCAGACGAAAAAAGTCCCTACAATGTAGAGAAAGATAAAAATAAGGCAGGAATATACAACCGGGGTACCTTTAAGAAAATCGGCCAATTTTTCAAAATCAAAGTTAAAAATCCGGCCGGAAAAAACAAGCAGGGCTATCAGCCCCAAAAAAATAAGAAAGTTCCTGGCTTGAGAAGAGATTCTTTTTTTAATCATTTTTATGTTTATGCTTGGCCCTCAGCTGCCCACAGGCAGCATCAATATCCTGGCCGCGGGGCTGGCGTAGGGTACAAAAAATATGCCTGCGGATAAGCTCGTCTTTAAAAGCATTTGCCTCCTCCGGCTTTGGCGGGCTGAAGCCGGCAAAAGAGCAATTTAAAGGGATAAGATTAACCTTAAAGGGCATGCCTCTCAAAAGTTTGCCAAGCTCCGCGGCATCCCTAAGGCTTGAATTCAGCCCCTCTATCAAAGCATATTCAAAAGTCACGGCATGGCGGCGGCCCCGTGAAAAATCCCTTGCCGCCTTCATTAAATCTTTTAAGGGGTATTTTTTATTTATCGGCATTAGCCGGCTGCGGGTTTCATCATTCGCGGCATGCAAAGATACTGAAAGCATAACTCCTAAATTTAAATCGGAAAGCTTATTAATCTGGGGTATTAAACCGCAGGTTGAGATACAGATTCTTTTTTTAGTAAAATAAATGCCTTTTGATTCTATCAAAATTTCGATTGTCTTTAGAATGTTTGAAAAATTATCCAGCGGCTCACCTATACCCATAAAAACGATATTGGTTATCTTCCTGGGAGTTATTAGCCTAGAGACTCCTAGATACTGGCCGACAACTTCAGAGGCCAGTAGATTTCTTATCAAGCCATCACGGCCGCTGGCACAAAAAGCACATTTGAATTTACAGCCTACCTGTGTAGATATGCATAAGGTATTTCTGTTTTTTTTGGGAATAAGTACTGACTCTATAGTATTTTTATCGTCTAAGCCAAATAAAAACTTTTCGGTCCCGTCACAAGAAACTTCTTTCTTTAAAAGCTTCAAGCCGCTGACATAGAAATTCTTCTTTAAAAATTCACGGCACTCTCTTGAAATATCACTCATCTGAGTAAAAGCTTCTACCTTCTTTTTGTATAGCCAGTTGAATATCTGCTGACCGGAAAATTTAGGAAAACCCTTATCTTTAAGGGCTTCAGCCAATTCTTCAAGAGTGTAATTTTTTATGTCTTTCATGCGCCAAATACCTTTATTTTTCAGTGATATTTTAGATAATGCCTGCCTTATACCTCCTGTTATTATATAAGGATTGGCCCAGGAAACAAGTGTTTTGCCGGCATTTTGCCTTTTAAATAACAGCAGACGAAGTATAATAAAGGAAGTAGCTAGTTCGTCTATTGATTGTTAGACCAATGAAATAATAAAAATAGATAAAAATTAATGTCTGAATTACCTACCCGCAGGAATACGAATCACGTACCCCAACATGACTATTCAAAGCCTGGCCAGTATTTTGTAACAATTTGTGTTGAAAATCGAAAACAATTATTCGGTACAATCCAGAACAATGAAATAGTATTAAATGATATTGGTAATATGATTGATTTCTGGTGGCAGGAAATGTTTAAAAAATATAAAAATATATTCATTGATCAATACGTTATCATGCCCAACCATATCCATGGAATTATAAATATTGTAGGGGCCGATCTATGTATCGGCCCGGTACAAAATAACAATATAAATGCCATTGATAATAAAAATCATATTGATTCGGGCAAAAACATAGTTTTGCCCCTACAATATAAAGAATTAGGCCAATATATATCGTGGTTCAAACGCATGGCCGCCAATGAATACATTAAAAATGTTAAAAATAACAATTGGCCGCCATTTAACAAACGTCTGTGGCAACGCAATTATTACGACCATATTATCCGTAATGATAGATCCTTAGATAGAATACGTGCATATATTGCCAATAACCCTAAAATCTGGGATAATGACATTGAAAACCCTAATAGAATTGGTAATATAGAATCAGAATTGATTAAGGTCTAACAAAGCAATCCCCGCCTTCGCGCAGGGCTATGGCGGGCAGGCAGCGGACGCTAAAGGGCTGGCTGGCTGAGGATATCGCAACAGGGGGCCGTCGAAATTGCTATTTTATAAAGAATTTGTGTCCGGGCGCCTGCATATCGGGTTAAATCTTACTCAACTTTGTTTCGTAACTTTTAACCCGAAGCGCCTCGGACATAGTTCAGCTACAGATTTTTTCAAAGAAAAAATCTAAGTTTCACTAGCTGATTTTTGTGTTAGAGGAATAAATAATAATGATAAAAAAAGACCTAGACACTTGGGAACAATTTGAAGGAGAAGTAAATAGCTTAACCTCTAAAATAAAAGAAATACGTGGAAATTCTAAATCCTACCAATCTCCAATTCTTTTCAGGGGACAAAGAGATTCCGAATGGCCATTAGAAACCACCCTTGATCGCATTAAAAAAAATTTAAGCCAAAAACAGTATTATATAATTATGAAATCTGTTCAATCAAGCGTGGAAAGTTGCACAGAAAAACGATGGAATCTTCCATCTCCCGATAAATACGAAGAAAAAGATTGTCATGCTCCTCTTGGATACGATTTCATGGTCTATCTAAGACACAATGGGTTCCCTTCTCCCTTATTAGACTGGACTAGATCTTACCATATTGCATCTTTTTTTGCTTTCAATGAAAATTCAATAGCAAAACGCATCTCTATTTGTGCCTATGTCGAATACCTAATAGATGGAAAATCTTGGTGCGGAGAAAAAATAACTGGTCTTGGCCCTCACGTAACTACACATAAACGACATTTTTTACAACAATCTGAATATACAATATGTACAGTAAAAAAAGATGGCCTCTTAATTTATAAACCACATAAAAATGTTGTTGTAAAGAATAAAACAAAAAACCAAGATTTACTCAAGCAATATACTCTGCCTTCATCTGAACGCACAAAGGTTTTAAGAAAATTAGATTCAATAAATATTAATAGTTATTCACTTTTTGAAAATGAAGAAGGATTAATGGATACTTTATCAAAAAGAAATTTTCTTTTAAATAAATACCTCTAACAACTCAATCCACCGGATAGTTCGACGCGCTCGGCGCTTCGCTCCTCGCTTGCTCACCACCGGTGATTTTTATGTTAGACCAATAAAATAAGAATTAATGAAACTCATAACGCAAATTATTACAATCTATATAATATTGCTTGGCGCCTGTTATTCACAAGGCACCAATGCTGACGAGATTGTCAAAAAAACGAATATCATAATGTACGGTATCTTTGAGGACGTATTGGCTATTAAAGATAAGTATAAGGAATTAGAAAAATTTACTGACTATTACTTTAACGAAGGCTATAAAATGGAAGAAACATACATAATTTTCCCAGAAATTCTGTATAGCTATTACCCTAACTGGCATAGCGATGGAAGAGAGGTAGAGGAAAAAACTTGCAATCCACAACCAGGATGCTTACACTTTAAAGCGATATTTATGAGGTCACGATGCACTAAAACCCGCTGTTATGATGATAACTGTCCTCAACCTCCTGCTTATCAGGTTTATATTCCTGCAGTTAAAAGACACTTGTTAATTTTTGAGCGTAGCGGAAATTCTGAACTAGATAAAAAATTGCTAGCAATATTCAAAAAAAATACAAAGGATTGGAAGGTAGAAAAGGTTCCTTGGAATTAAAAAATCTAACAACTCAATCCCCTCCTTCGCGT
>JBAYNQ010000025.1:0-10494 GCA_041678705.1 Candidatus Omnitrophota bacterium | reverse complement strand
TTCGATTCTTGTATTTTTCTATAGCTTAGTATCACCCAAAATATACAAGGCTCAGGCTACGCTCGCGATAGAAAGCGCGGAGGTTAATATTTCTGAAAGGGTAGGCGACGTGTATAAAAATGAAAAAAACACCCTAGAATACTTTCAGACACAAATTAATATTTTACAATCGCGATCTTTAGCTGAAAGGGTCGTGGAAGCGTTGAATTTAAGCAAAACCGATGAGTTTAAAGATACTCTTGATCCGGCAGGAAAACTTTTGTCAATGGTAGATGTAAGGCAAATGCGGTTAAGTAATATAGCGGTTTTGTCGGTGACAGGCAAAGACCCCATATTGATTACTCGTATAGCCAACTCGATCGCTAGAGAATTTATCCAGCAATCAGTGGAAAGAAGCAGCCAGGCTGCTAAGTATGGCGTTTCTTGGTTGGAGAGCCAAATCTCGGGAACAATGGAAGAACTGCAGGTAACAGAAAGGGAGCTAAATGACTTTATATCGAAGAACAGAATAGTAGCTGTGCCTGACGTAGAATCAGACAAGGAAACATTGATAGAGAGCCTTAAAGGACAAAAGGCTCAGCTTGAAAAAGAAGTTACAGAGGCATCTAAAAAATACAAAAAGAAACACCCGAAAATGGTGGCATTGGAAACAAAGCTATCAAAAGTAAATGAACAGTTAGAGACGGAAATAGAAAAATTTATAGTTCTCCAAAACGAGATAACAGAATACAATGTTCTTAAAAGAAGAGTGGATACCCTAAACTCTTTATATAAGGATCTTTTGAGCCGCGCGAAAGAACTGGATGTTTCCAAAGAGATGGGGATTTCTAATATAAGAGTGGTTGATCCGGCAAAGGAGCCCCAAAAACCGATAAAACCTAGGCTTGCCAGGGATGTCGCTTTAGCCTTTGTGATAAGCTTCTTTCTATCCATAGCAATAAGCTTTATCATTGAGAGCCTTGACGCAACGCTTAAAACTTCCGACGAAGTTGAGCTCCACGTTAAGACTCCTTTTTTGGGCTATGTACCCTCAACGAAAAAAGAATTTTCCGATAACGATATATTTTGGGGAACAGACAAGAAGCCCAACTCTATTTTTGCCGAAAGCTTTAGAAATCTAAGGGCGTCTCTAATGTTTTCATTTCCAGAGGATAAGCCTCTGAGAGCTTTTGCGGTTACCAGCTCATTTCCCCAAGAAGGCAAAAGTCTGGTTGCGGCTAACTTAGCGATAGCTTTTGCTCAGTTAGGGGAGAAAACATTACTTGTTGATGCTGATATGCGCAAAGGTAAACTTGCTGAAAGATTAGGCGTAAAAAATGAGTATGGGTTAAGTAGTTTATTGACGAGCGATATTGCTCTCGACAAAGCTATAAGTTCTACTCATGTTCCAAGCCTAGATTTTATAAGTACAGGGCCTTACGCACCCAACCCCACAGAGTTGCTAAATTCCGATTATTTTAAGAAGATTTTAGAAGAGCTACAAGCAAAATATAAAAGAATTATTCTTGACTCTACGCCCCTTCTGAGTATTTCAGAGGCTGTTATTTTAGGCGATAGATGTGATGGGCTAGTTTTTATTATTAAAGCTGGCTCTACACCGTTGAAATATGTAACCGAGGCCAAAAAAGTTATTGGGAAAAAAATAAGAATTATAGGTGCCGTTTTGAATTGTGTAGAATTTGAACGAGATCATAAATACAAATATAATTACTACTACAGCGAATCTGAGCAAAAACAAAGATAAAATAAAAACGATTGTGCTTTTTTTTTGCGAAGCCCTCCTGTATCTTTTGATTGCTTTTACCTCTCTATTTAATGGATGTGTAAGCTTAACGGCCTTAGCATTTGCCCAGGCCGCCATTTTGCTTGCCACTCTTGTATTGCTTATAATAATAATGAGTAAGAGTAGACCAAAAGTATTTTATCCATCTTACGCATGCCTTATCCTTTTATTTGCAGGAGTATCTTTATTGCAAATAGTTCCTTTTCCTGAACTATTTATTAAAATTATTTCCCCAAATACCTTTTTGCTGTATCAACAGTATCTACCCAAAAGTGAAGCCATAAATTTTTATTCCATCGCCTTGTACGCTTTTCCGGTAAAAATGGAAATTGTGAAGATGGTTTGTTATTCGACGATATTTTTAATCACGCTAAATTTATTCAATAGCAAAAAACAGTTAAAGAGAGCATTCTTAATGGTTATCTTGTGGGGATTATTTTTATGTTTTTGCGGAATAATGAAAAAATATTTCATTATCGATAAAGAAACACTAAATTCTTTTGGGACCTTTGGCAACAGAAATCATTTCTCAGGCTATATGTTAATGATTGCTCCGTTAGCTATAGGGTATGCTTTGCACTGTCGGAATAAGGCTAAAAAGATCATCTTTAGCTTTATAGCATCATTGATTTGTGCAAGTATATTTTTGTCTCTTTCCCGCGGTGGGACGATAAGCTTAGTGCTGTCGTTGCTTTTAATGGGTTTATTTTTCAAGGATAAACGGTTTAATAAGGAAAGAAGTATCGTTTTGTCCGTAGTTCTTGTCTTAGGAATATTTTTTGTTTTAATTGCGGGCATAAATCCCGCAATAGAGAAGTTTTCTCTTCTCGGTCAGGGGGCAAGAGGCCGATTAGAAATAGTTAAAGATTCTATAGAGATGTTTAGAAGCTTTCCTATTTTCGGGGTAGGAAATGGAAATTTTTCTTATATTTTTCCTATCTACAAAAAGTTTGTATCTTCAGCGCACTATTTCTATGCGCACAATGACTACTTGCAGCTTATTTTGGAAAATGGCTTACTGGGAGTATTCTTTTATCTTGGATTTTTTTGTTTTGTTCTAAAAGAAATTATTACAAAACTTGCCGCGAGAAACGATCCTTTTGTGAAAAATATGGTTTCGGGGGGGCTGTGCGGATTATTTGGTGTTATGATTCATAGCGTTTTTGAATTTAATTTCCATATACCAGCAATATCTTTCTTGTTTCTTTTTGTCTTGGCACTTATTTACAAATGCGTAAATACGCATTTTGATCCGGTCAAAAATAACCTTGAATCGAGATGATTTTATGAAGGAAAAGATTTTTAATAAAAAGGAAAAGCTATACTTTTTTACAATAGTGATTTTTATAATATTTATCTGCGGATTTATTATTGCATCTTCTCTAAAAGCTAACCTTGAATATGCAAGAGCGATTTCTCTTAAGGCGCCGACACCAATCTCGGAAAGAGCCAATTATTACAGCCGGCTTTTTTCCATTTTTACCAAAGCCATAAACTTAGAAAGGGATAACAGCGATTATTATGCAAAAAAAGCCGGCTACATACTGGAGGCTATAGAAAACGGATTAGGCGAAGAATTGTTTATCAGCGGCGAAGACGCTCGGGTTCTCTATGAAAAGGCGATAACGTTGAATCCTGCTAATTTTGAATATCATTTAAAATTAGGCTGGTTTTATATTGACAAAAACACCGGCAGAGCGTTTGAAGAAATATCTAAAGCGGTTAGTTTATATCCTACTAATTATCAAATATATACGTATCTGGCAGAATACTATTTAATGCAGGGCGATAGTATAAAAGCTTTCAATAATGCCATTCTGTCTTTTTATTTTAGCGGATATAAGTGGTGGATGGTTGCTCAGCAGTTAGGTGATAATATCAAAGGGTTTCCGGACTTGAGTTTAAATAATGGCGTTAGGCAGTTTAAACTCATTATTAATTGCAATGCAAGCAAACTGAATTTTAAAGATAAGGGTTTCATGCATGTTAGAATTCCTTTGGAAATTAAAGCCTATGTGGTTGACCCACAAACTAAAGTGGCCATCTATCAAGGCAAATCTTTCTACGGCGATTTCAAGAAGGCTGGGGTTAAACAGGAATATACGATATTTGAATTCGATCTGGATTACTTCCCGGAGGAAGTCTATTTAGATGATTTCGAAATTAAAACAGAAGATTACTCAATAATTGAGAGAGTAGAGATTATCAAACATTTTTAGAAATTACCAAGCAAGGGAGTTACTTTTTCATTATTGATTTTTGTAAAAAAATGTTATAATTAACCCACTTTCTGTAAAGTGGGGAAAATGATGGGACTTTCCGCCAAAGCGGAATCCCGCCAAATAAATATATCAAGGAGCGGGAAATTCGGCTAAACAACTTTTATGCACCCACGGTTTTAAAAGTTGTAGCCTCATTGAGCAGGCTGTGCAGTATAATGTAAAAGCAGGTAGTCACTAAAATATAAAAATTGGCGGTGTAGCTCAGGCTGGTAGAGCAAACGGCTCATACCCGTTGCGCCGGTGGTTCAAGTCCACTCGCCGCCATAGTTTTATAAAATAAGTTCTACTTAAATTCATGTGGATGGTTCACCCAGAACCAGCCCTAAACCAGAACATAGTTCGATGTAGGGCTGCCAAGAACCGGATTTATCCTGGTTCTTGGCAGAATAAGTTCGGTTCTGGGCAAGTCCACTCGCCGCCATAGTTTTATAGACATAACGGGAGGCATAAAGAAACCAACAGTCGATAAAATATATAGGTTAAGGTTGAGGTTGAGGCTAAGATTAAGAAAAACCAGAAAGCGAAAGAACCGAAAGACAAAAAGACCAAAAAAGTTAAATCGCTAACCGAGAATCGAACACCGCAAACCAATAGCTTGACTTGAAACTTGTGACCTGTGACTCAGAGCTTATAATTTATAGCTTAGAGCTATTTTTGTTTGAAGAACTATAAAACAGGGGATAAGATGAAAAAAATAATTTGCATTGCAGCCAAGTTAAGCATTTTATCGGTGTTTTTTGTTTCACAAGGCCTCTTAGCGCAAAATCCACAAAATACTCAAAATCTTCAGCAGACCCTTTCATATGTTGAAGGTACGGTAGAAGGCGTTAATGCAAGCAGAGGTGTTATTGAGGTTGATGGCTGGACCTATTGGGTTGATGATAATACTATTTATCAGGGTTTTGAGTCACTCAAGGATGTGAGAGAAGAAGAGACTGTTTATATCAAATATTCTAGAAGTCAAAACCGCAAAATAATTTTTTCAATAAGTAAAAAGATAAGGAAAAATGGGCTTTCTGAATCCGGAGAGTAAAACTTATATATAAAAGGAGCAGCCTTATGGACAATATAGAAATAAAAAATCCCGACAAGAATGAGTTGGAACACCTCGGGGTGTTTAATTGGCCTGTTTGGCAGAAGGCAGTATGCAGTTTTGATTGGGAATATGACGAAAAAGAAACTTGTTATTTTTTAGAGGGAGAGGTTGACATAGAGACTAATGGCGGGGTGCCGGTAAAGATAAAAAAGGGTGATTTAGCTGTTTTCCCTAAAGGGTTGGCGTGTAAATGGCACATCAAAAAGGACATAAAAAAACATTACAAATTCGGTTAAACTCGTTTCTAAAATGACGGACAAACTATTTTTGAGAGCGGAAACTAAACTGCCCGGCGTTCGCGTTTCTTTCTCTTCCTCAAGATGTCTTTTGCCTTTTTCGGCAGCTTTTCCAGGGTAAGCTCTTTTTTCAAGTATAATTTTATTTTATTCTTAGCTTTTTTGATTTTCCTGGCATGGATTCTTTTTAGTTCTTTCTTTGGCCTTCCCATGTACCCTCCTTTTAGTGCAACTTAGTTTTATTGTACCATTATAAATTACATTGTGTACTTAAATTATTTATGAAAACAGAGGTTTGTCAAGTTTTCTTTATTGAAAACCAGCTGGTATTTGATAAAATAAACGTATGGTTTCCAAGGTTCTATCTTTAGGGTGTCGCGGCTTGGATACTTATGAGGTTGGGGCCGAAGTCGATATCCACAGAGGATTGCCTGCAGTCAGCCTTATTGGATTGGCCGATACCGCCGTAAGAGAAAGCCGCGATAGAGTCAGAGCTGCCTTGAAAAATAGCGGGTTTAAATTTCCTGCCCAGAGAATCACCATTAATCTTGCCCCGGCAGACATTAAAAAAGAAGGCACACATTTTGATCTTGCTATTGCTTTAGGAGTCATCTCTGCTTCCGGGCAGGCCGACATGGATTTGACCTCTTATTTTATACTAGGTGAGCTTTCTCTGGAGGGGGAGCTGAAGAAGGTAAAAGCGGTTTTCCCTATGGCTTTGGAAGCTAAACAGAGAAAAAAGAAAATAATCCTTCCCTATGATAACGCAAAAGAAGCTGCTTTGGTAAAAGGCTTAGAGGTTTATCCTGTAAAAAACCTCAAAGAGGCAGTATTGTTTCTTTCGGGGACTTTTGCCGTAGATAGATTTAGGATCGATTGGGATAATCTGGAAGCAGAGGGTCCGTCTTATCAGGTTGATTTATCCGAAGTGAAGGGCCAAATTTTTGCCAGGAGAGCCCTTGAAGTTGCGGCTTGCGGTATGCACAATGCTTTGCTTATTGGCCCTCCCGGCGTTGGTAAAACAATGCTGGCCCGCAGGCTACCTACCATACTGCCGGATATGGAGTTTGAAGAGATTCTTGAAATTACCAAAATTCATAGTATCGCAGGCAGCATAGATATAAATAACCCTCTTGTTAAAACTAGGCCTTACCGCTCGCCCCATCATACCTCTTCTAGTATAGCTTTGGTGGGGGGTGGCACGAACGTTCGGCCAGGTGAAGTGACTTTGGCTCATAGAGGGGTACTCTTTCTTGATGAACTTCCTGAATTTGGACGAGATTGCCTGGAGGCTTTGCGTCAACCGCTTGAAGACGGTTTTGTGAGCATATCCCGAATAAATAAGCAGGCAACTTTTCCTTCCCGATTTCTGTTTATTGGAGCTATGAATCCCTGTCCCTGCGGATATTTTGGCTCTCGTACTAAAAATTGCCGTTGTGGGAGTTTCCAGATTCAAAAATACCGGCGTAAAATTTCCGGGCCTCTTTTAGACAGAGTAGATATACATATCGAGCTTCCGGAAATTAAACTTAAAGAGCTTCTTTATACTGGAAGAAAAGCCGAATCTTCAGCTGAGATAAAAACAAGAGTGGAAGCAGCTCTTGATATCCAGAAAAAAAGATTCAGGCAAGATAAGATATTATTTAATTCTCAGATGAGCCACCGTCAAATCCACAAATTTTGCATTCTGGATAAACAGGCAGAAACTATTCTTGAGTCTGCCATAAAGCACTTTAGCTTCAGCGCCCGCGCTTATGATAAGATTTTAAAAGTTTCCCGCACCATAGCCGATTTAGCCGCAGAGGACTTGATTCGTCCCGAAGATGTTTCCGAGGCTGTACAATACCGCAGTCTGGATAAAGAGCTTTGGGTTTAACCAGCCGGTTGCTATTCTTGCAAACCCAAGGGTCTCTGCAGATCTGAGCCTATTAAAATATTTAAGTTGCTTAAAGCGCATTTTCTTTTTATAATATAAGCCTGTATGGGGAATTTTTGGCAAGGATTATATGCTAACAAGGCTTTGGGAGCGGTAATTGTGAGTTCCTTACTGGCCCAGGGAATCAAGATAGTCGCGGGTATAGTAAGAGATAAAAGGTTTAATTTCTACTGGCTGCTGGGCACCGGCGGAATGCCTTCAGCCCATAGCGCCGCGGTGGTTTCTTTAGTTGTTTGTGTGGGCAAGGAGCTAGGAAGCAATTCTCCTTTGTTCGCTTTATGTTTACTTTTTGCTTTAATCACTATGTTTGATGCCCAAACTTGGCGCAGGTCAATAGGCTTTCAGGCAAAAATACTTAATAAAATAATGGAGGATCTCCAGGAAGGCAAAAAAATAAAGGATGACAGATTGAGAGAGCTCGTAGGCCATACGCCCACAGAAGTTTTTATGGGTGCCGTAGTCGGCATAGGAGTGGCTTTCTTCTTCTACCGTTGACAGGAAGAGAGATGAAAAAAATACATATAGTAATTGTTTCCGCGTGTTTAGTTTTGTTGGTAGGTGCTGGTTTTATGTTTCTAGCTTCCAAAGGTTCTAGCTCAGTTCCACAATCAGGGAATTTGCTTAAAGAAATAAGCCAGGCGATTGACAATAACAATATCCCGGCAGCCCGCCAGCTCTATAAACAGGCCTTAGAAAACCTTTCTGACAGTATCGTCTTAGAAAAGGCCCGCGCGAATATAGAGGATGCCAGCGTTAAAAGTATTTTTTCATCTTTCCCGGATGAATGCAGTACGATTTATGTGGTGCAGCCCAAAGATGCATTATCGAAAATAGCAAAAAAATTCAAAACAACCGTTACGCTTATTAAACGAGCCAATAATTTAAAAACAGATGTTATAAAACCGGGACAGGAACTAAAAATAAATACTTGCGCTTTTTCCATCGCGGTGGACAAGTCTCAGAATCTGCTGCTTTTAAAACGAAAACAAGAAGTCGTTAAGACCTATATTGTTTCTACCGGTAAGGACAATAGTACTCCGACAGGCAATTTCAGGATAATCAACAAATTAGCCAACCCCACATGGTATAGAACCGGAGCAGTTATAGCGCCTAACAGCCCGGAGAATATATTGGGAACTAGGTGGTTGGGGTTTGATTCGAAAGGTTATGGTATACACGGTACTACTGAACCGGAGATGCTTGGCAGGCAGATTACATTAGGCTGTGTGCGTATGAAAAATGAAGACGTCGAAGAGCTGTTTGACATAATTCCTGTAGGAACGGAAGTAATTATTGTTGATTAAATTTTGTCACAAGCAATAAGTACCAGGCAACAAGCCTTAAAATATTTTTGTCTGGTACGAGAAGCTTGTTATATGCTGTTTATTTATTATGCAAAGCTGGGATTTCGAAAAACCTATTATTGAGCTGGAAAAGAAGATAGAGGAGTTAAAAAAATTCTCTAAGGACAAGAATATCGATTTGTCTTCTGAAGTAATTGACTTAAAAGAGAAACTGCATCGTCTCAAGAAAGATGTGTATTCTAAATTGTCTCCCTGGCAAAAAGTGCAGATTTCCCGTCATTCTAACCGTCCGACCACTCTCGATTATATCGATATACTAATGAAAGATTTCATTCCTTTGGCCGGTGATCGTCTTTATGGCGAAGATAAAGCCCTAATTTGCGGTTTGGCTACTTTAGAGGGCAGAAAAATAGCAATCATGGGGCATCAAAAAGGCAAAGACACAAAAGAAAATATTGAAAGGAATTTCGGCTGCGCCCACCCCGAAGGGTATCGCAAGGCGATGAGGGTTATGAGACTGGCTGAAAGGTTTAGCCTGCCGGTAGTCTGTTTTATCGATACTCCCGGTGCTTATCCGGGCATAGGCGCTGAAGAAAGAGGGCAGGCCCAGGCTATTGCCGAGAATATCCGGGATATGTTTGAACTAAAAGTCCCCATTCTTGTCGTAGTTATCGGGGAAGGCGGCAGCGGAGGCGCCCTGGGTATCGGCATTGGCGACAGAGTCTTGATTTTAGAATACGCTTATTATTCAGTTATATCTCCCGAAGGATGCGCGGCGATTCTTTGGAAGAATGCTTCCAAGAGAGAAGAAGCAGCTAAGGTTTTGAAACTCACGGCCCCGGATCTATTATCTATGGGTATAGTTGATGAAGTTATCAGGGAGGCCGAAGGCGGAGCGCACTGGGGTTGGGAAGAAACAGCTGCTAATCTTAAAAATTGCATTACCAAGAACTTAAATGATATCTGCAAGAAACCCTTAGAAGCTTTGCTTCAGGAACGCTACCGCCGCTATAGAAAAATAGGCGTTTTCCAGGGCTTGTAATAGAGCGCAAAGCAGCAATAAATTTTAAGAGGGCGAAAGAATGAAAATTCAAAGGCTGATAATCCTGGGAATTTTAAAGGAGAGCCCTCGGCATGGCTATGAAATAAAAAAGATTATTCAAAAAGACCTAGGACTCTTTACTTCCCTGGAAAATAAATCTATCTATTATCCACTACAAATAATGGAAAGAAAAGGCTTGATCAGTAAAAGTACTGTTCAGAGCAAAGGTAAGCTGTTGCGTTACGTATACTCAATAACCCCATTGGGAAAAAAAGAGTTTTTACATCTGGCCCAAGAAGCTTTACTTTCTGAGAAGAGGCCTTTTTTAGACATAGATATACCTTTGTATTTTCTCCCTCACCTGGAGAAAAAAGAAATTATGGCCCGCCTGCGCCTGAGGAAAAGATTTATGGATAAGGTAAGAGGCTGGCTTACTAATAATATTGCCGAGAAGAAAGGGCTTCTTCCCCACCAAAGGCTTCTCTTAAAGCATCACCTCAATCTTTTAAATACCGAAGAAAAATTTGTGGAAGAGATTATAGAAATCGTTAAAGAAAGATAAAGGTAATTTTTGGGATCGAGTTAGCAGGTTTCAATCTCGTTGATGTTGGTTGACAAAAGTGATGCTATTGGATAAGGAAAGATATGAAAACAAAGAAAAGCCTAACTTTAGCCGAGTTACTTATGGCAGCTGTGATTTTAGCTTTAGCATGTTTGATCCTTTTTCTTCTCTTCGCGAATTGCATAATCCTAAATGAAAGAAGCCGCAGTTTAACCACTGCAGTAAGCCACGCTCAGTATGTTATGGAGGATAT
>JBAYNQ010000024.1:0-10647 GCA_041678705.1 Candidatus Omnitrophota bacterium | reverse complement strand
GAGTACTTTAATAAAGTTATAGAGGCTAACCCTTCGTCGTCGCAGGCTTATCAGCAGATAGGCCGTGCCTATCGGGAAATAAAGTATTATCCTCAGGCTCAGGAAGCTTTTTCTAAGGCTTGCGAGCTTTCTCCGGCTGACGCAAGCATCTATTATGAACAAGGCGTAACTTACCTGGAAGAAGGCAAAGTTAATTCTGCCAGGAAATATCTCAATAAAGCTAAGGGAATGGCCTTAAAAGAAAAAGATTTTAGTCTGGTTAAAAAAATAAACTTCGCTCTTGAACGAGGTTCCAGAATCAAACATAAAAAACCTAAACCGCACTATATTTCCAAAAGAGATGAGGTAGTCAAGCCAATACGAAAATTTTATCCCCGGCAATCTTTGTTGGGCAACCAAGGTTCCTTGAGCCAAGGGTATTATGCCACTGATGTAGATTCGGAAACTCAACCGCCTAAATAGCCCGCCTTCTCTTATCAACATTAAGTTGACAGATTTAAGTTTATGTATACAATTGTATATTATTCGCGGCAGAAATTTACGGCCCCATCGTCTAGCCCGGTCTAGGACATATGGTTCTCAGCCATAAGACACCGGTTCAAATCCGGTTGGGGCTAGTATTTTTGCAAAGCAAAAATACAGAGCAATCGAGAATCGAAATTTGAGATTTGATTAATGAAGATTATCGATTGCGGTCTAATCTCGATTTTCTATTTTCTGAAGCTTGAGCTATAAAAAATCCGCCCGAAAGGGCGGCTTTTTTTATTGATATGCTCCGCAGGAGCGAAGTGATATCTTTAAAGAAGATCGGTTCGAACTCACATCTTTTCTTAAAGCCTAATACATTTTTGGATGCAATACTTGTTCCTTCGGAATTCTTCGCTTCTGGCTTGAAAAATGCAAGTCTCATTGAGAATCCGGTTGGGGCTAGTATTTTTGCAAAGCAAAAATACAGAGCAATCGACCAATTCGACTTTGCTCAGGGTCGATACTGAGCCATGTCGAAGTATCGAGAATCGAAATTTGAGATTTGATTAATGAAGATTATCGATTGCGGTCTAATCTCGATTTTCTATTTTCTGAAGCTTGAGCTATAAAAAAATCCGCCCGAAAGGGCGGCTTTTTCATTTGATAGCTTACTTCGGAAAAAAATTATTTCTGCAGAAGATAGAATCTAATATGGTTAAAAATCTGATTCTTTGATTTAGGGCTTATTTTTGCAAACTTAATGCCCACAATGAAAGGAAATTCAGGGTTGTTGGTTTCGTTACGGCGCACTACTTCACCTGTCGCCAGGATAGGCGTTTTTGATTCCGGAACATATATACCTAATTCGACTGTTTCTCCTATATCCATTTTATAGGGAGTGAGTATGCAAATGCCGTTTTCTGAGATGTCCTGGCTAAGAGCATTGCGTTCCAAGAGGTATTTCACCGAACAGCGGACAACTGCTAAAGGTTCTTTCAATCTGAATGATTTTCTTTGGTTTTTCATAATTTCACCTCACAATTTTCTCTTCGCCTACAAGATAACACATAATCTTTGTAGTTTAAAGGGTGGAAGGCATTACAAAATTAAAACGTTTACAGATAACAGGGGGTATAAAGATTTAAGCTGTTTAATTAATGAGGGCTAGAAAAGAAAAGAGTTGATTTTGCTTTTTGCAGATTTTCTTAGGCTGCAACAGGAGGCGAATACCGCCAGCCACGGGAGAGGTGATTCGCCTTGGCCCTGTTACAACCGTTACATAAAACATTATACTCTTAATTTATAAACATTAAAAGAAAAGAGTGGATAAAAAAACCAAACAGAAACAGTTTTAAGCTATAAGTCGTAAGCGTCGGCTCGCGACATCAAATTCGTCCAATTTAACTAGTTCAACGGAATGTGCGGCTTGCAACTTTAAGCTATTGATTGAACTTACCAATGGGGAGAAAGGAGGGAGTCAAAAAAACGTTTCGCTGTCTTTTTATTTTTGTCATGCTGGATATTATGCTTTACCTGGGTTTTTTTAAGCAGGTTGGTTTGGCACCAGTTTTTTCTCATTCTGTTACCGGGACAGCCGGTAAGCAAAAATATAGACAGGAATATTAGTAGCAATTTCATAAAAATATTATAGCACAAGAAGGGTAAAATGGTAGTTTTTGGTTCCGTAACACTATTTTTTTCTATCAGGGCATTGCTCTAATCTATTTGGCTTTTCTTGTAGTTATGATATAATTTAGCCTGCATTTTAAGCTTAAGAACTGGTAAAAATGACATTTTCGTAAATAATCTTAAGAGGAAAGTCCTATGTTGGCAAAGCGCATAATACCTTGTCTGGATATAAATAATGGCCGGGTAGTAAAGGGAATTAATTTTGTTAACCTTAAAGATGCCGGTGATCCGGTGGATAATGCTAAGGTTTACGAGCACCAGGGAGCCGATGAACTTGTTTTCCTAGATATTACTGCCAGCCACCAGAAGCGTTCGACTACGATTGATTTAGTCAGCCGGGTAGCCAAGGTTGTATTTATGCCTTTTGCGGTAGGCGGCGGAGCAAGGAATATTAATGATATTAGAAGGCTTCTTTTGGCTGGAGCAGAAAAGGTGTCTTTAAATACGGCAGTAGTAAAGAATCCGCAATTGATACGTCAAGCGAGTAAAATATTTGGCAGCCAATGCATAGTTGTGGCAATAGACGCAAAATTAAGATATAGCCCTGAGCAGAGCCGAAGGGCAATAGACGCAAAATTAAGATATAGCCCTGAGCATAGCCGAAGGGCAATAGACGCAAAGTCAAAGTATAGGACGAAGGACGTAGAACGAAGGACGAGCGGTGTTGGATGTAGAAAAAACGTTTCACGTCTCACGTCTTACATCTCGCGGAACGAGTGGGAGGTTTATATCAATGGTGGAAGAACCCCAACAGGTATAGACGTGATTAAGTGGGCTGAAAAAGCGGAAAAACTGGGCGCAGGAGAGATACTCCTTACCAGCATGGATTATGATGGAACTAAAAAAGGCTTTGATATAGAGCTAACGAAAGCTGTTGCTGATACGGTTAATATACCGGTCATAGCTTCCGGAGGGGCAGGCAAACTATCCGATTTCTATGAAGTTTTTACCAAGACTAAAGCCACAGCAGCTTTAGCAGCGTCTATATTCCATTACAGAGAAATAGGCATTAAGGAAGTTAAAAGATACCTTAAGAATAAGGGGGTAGAGGTGCGGATTTGATAGAGAAGCGCGAAATTTAAAATTAAAAATGCAAAATTGAAAATGAAAAAGGGAAAGAAAAACAAGAATAAGGGAGATAAATATGAAGACGGTAAAAAAATCAAAAATTAAGAAAAAGAAATTAGGCCTAAAAACAAAAAGTAAAATAAAACTGAATAAAAAACAATCCAAAATCCCAGATCTAAAATTGGATACGAATGGGCTCCTGCCGGCCATTGTGCAGGATGCAAAAACAAAAGAGGTTTTGATGCTTGCCTACATGAACAAGGCTTCTTTAAAAATTACCTTGAAAGAAGGGCGTACTTGTTTTTATTCACGTTCCAGAAAATGCTTCTGGCGCAAGGGAGAAACAAGCGGACATATCCAGAGAGTCAAGAGAGTCTTTTATGACTGTGACAAGGATACCCTCCTGATTTTGGTTGATCAAACAGGGGCTGCGTGCCATACCGGTAAAAAAAGCTGTTTCTATCGGAAAATAATATAATATAGAGTAGCTGTATTTCGTGGGAATAAAGAATATTTCTATGGACATCAATCCTAAATTATCTGAATTCAAAAAATTAGCCAAAAGTAATAATCTCGTTGTTTTTTCGCATAAGTTTTATTCAGATTGGCTGACCCCGGCTGCGGTTTATTGCGGCCTGAGAAAGAAAATCAAAGGAGAGAGTTTTCTGCTTGAATCAGTAGAGGGCCAGGAGAAAATCTGCCGTTTTTCTTTTCTGGGGTTTATGCCAATTTGCACCTTTAAAACTAAAGGAAATAAAGCTTACGTTAAATATTCCGGCCGGACTCAGGAAACAAGCTTTAAAATTTCCCGGCCGCTGGAAAATTTAAGAAAACTTATGGAGAGCTTTAAAGTCGCCCCAAAAGAGCATCTGCGTTTTTTCGGAGGCTTTCTTGGGTATGTCGGTTATGATACTGTCAGGTTCTATGAACCCATAGGCAAGGAACTGCCCGACCCCTTAGAGACTTATGATACATATTTTATCTTGCCTAAATTCTTAATAGTTTTTGACCATGTTAAGAAACAAATAGAGATACTCTCTTTTGTCCAAGTTGAGAATTCTAAATTAAAAACAGCCCGTTTCATAGCTAACTTATACAAAAAAGAAAAAAATGAGCTCCAAGGGTTGTATAGAATATTATCCGGCCCTTGCAAATTGCCCGAGTTGTCATTCTCTTCTTCCGGTAACAAGAAAATATTAAGGTCGAATTTTAAGAAAAAAGATTTTATTACTGCTGTAAAAAAGGCTAAGCAGCATATATACAAAGGAGATATTATACAGACAGTTATCTCTCAAAGATTCAGCGCTGAGTTTAGGTCTGACCCCTTTTCTGTCTATCGTTATCTCAGGATACTTAATCCTTCTCCTTATATGTTTTATCTTGATCTTGAAGGGCTTCAGGTTACCGGGTCTTCGCCAGAAATGCTTTTGCGTTGTGAAGGAGGGGAATTGACAACGCATCCTATAGCCGGGACAAGGCCGCGAGGCAAAAATGAGCAAGAAGATTTAAAGCTAAAAAAGGCTTTATTAGCTGACATCAAGGAAAAAGCTGAGCACATAATGCTGGTTGACTTAGCGCGTAATGATTTAGGAAAGGTTGCCGCTAAAGGTACAGTGGATATAAAATCCTTTATGGAGGTTGAAAAATTTTCTCATGTAATGCATATTGTTAGCGAAGTAAGGGCGAAATTATCTGCTTCAGAGGATATTTTTTCAGCTTTAGTAAGTTGTTTTCCCGCTGGGACTGTGAGTGGGGCCCCAAAGGTGAGGGCTATGCAGATTATCAATGAACTTGAGCCGCAGAAGAGAGGTGTATATGCAGGTTCTATAGGATATTTTTCCTTCACAAAGAGCCTTGACACCTGTATAATAATCAGGACCATCGTCTTCAAGGGAGGCAAGGCTTATGTTCAAGCCGGGGCCGGAATTGTGGCTGACTCTCGGCCTGAGAACGAGTATAAAGAAACTGTTAATAAGGCAAAAGCTCAATTTTTAGCGCTTGAGCTTGCTGCCGGAGCCAATAAATAACTAAAAGTTGTTTTAATGTTTAAGGAAACGGTAAGAGAGGAGGAAAATCAATATGTTAAGGATGAGATTAAGAAGGCCGGGTAAATCTGTCAAAGGAAGGTATCATTACAAGATTGTGGTAATGGAAGGCAAGTTTTCCCGGGAATCAAAATTTCTGGTTCAAATCGGCTATTACGACCCTTCCAAGAAGCTTCTAAAGTTTGATATTGAAAAATATCAGGCATGGCTGGCTAAGGGAGCGACTCCTACCGAAACTGTAAAGACTTTATTTAAACGGTATAAAAAGCAAGCAGCAAAAAAATCTTAAATTATTTAAGCATCTATTCGTTTACTTTTTAGAAAATTAATAATAAGGAATAACGCAAGGAGGCATAATGCAAGGACCTAACGGCGGGATACTTCAGATAGTTCCTTTAATTTTCATTTTTGGAATCTTTTATTTTCTTATAATACGTCCCCAGCAAAAAAAACAGAAAGATCATCTTGCAATGATACAAAATATAAAGAAGAATGACGAGGTTGTTACAGTAGGCGGAGTGCACGGAACTGTCATAAATGTGAAAGAAAAAACCTTCATTGTGAGGATAGATGAAAATGTAAAGGTTGAAATAGATAAAAGCTCGGTGGCCTATATTAAAAAGGTAAGGCAATGATCAAAAACACAGATTTAAAGCTCAGGGTTGGAGTAATCTTTACGTTGGTGGCATTAAGCGTTTTATACGTATTTCCTTTGAAGAAAAACGTAAATCTCGGCTTGGATTTAAAAGGCGGCATGTATGTTCTTCTTAAGGCTGATACATCTTCAGTGGGCGCCAAAAGAAAATCAGAGGCCATGAGTGCCGCGGTTGAGAAAATACGTAACCGGATAGATGCTTACGGAGTAAAGGAAACGTCAATACAAGTCCAGGGAGAAAACTCTATTCTTGTTCAGGTGCCGGGACTTGTAGATAGGGAAATAATAGACCGACTGAAAGAAGTAGGAAAGCTTGAGTTTCAACTGGTTGAAGAAGACCAGGAAAAGGTTTCTTTGGCTTTAAAGGAAGAGGTGCCTGAAGGGTATGAATTAAAGGAGTATGAAAATTCTCAATTGCTTATACGAAAGAGCCCTTCTCTTGTTGGCAGCGACTTGGCTGACAGCTTTGTTGGATTCGATTCTTATGGTATCGCTGAAGTCCGCCTGAAATTTACTTCTGCCGGGGCAAGAAAATTTGCCAAAGTAACTGAAGAGAATGTTGGTAAGCGCTTAGCAATTGTGTTGGATGGCAACGTTAAGAGCGCTCCTCAAATAAGAGAGCCTATAGCTAGCGGTGAAGCTCAGATTACCGGAGATTTTTCTATGGAAGAAGCAAGGCTTATAAGCTCAGTATTGAATTCGGGAGCTCTCCCGATACCTTTAGTTGTAGAAGAAGAACGCAGCGTTGGGCCTCTTCTGGGTTCAGATTCAATTCAGAGAGGAATTCGTTCTATATTTCTGGGAGCTGCTCTTGTTGTTATATTTGTGCTGATATATTATCTTCTAGGCGGGGTGGTTACGGTTATCTGTCTTTTTTTGGATCTTTTGTTTATCCTGGCTGGCCTGCACCTTTTTAGAGGAACACTGACTCTGCCGGGTATTGCCGGTATGATTTTGATTTTAGGCATGGCAGTAGATGCCAATGTTTTGATATTTGAAAGGATAAGAGAGGAACTTAAGGAAAATAAGCCTTTCAGTATTGCCGTGAAGAATGGTTTTAACCGGGCTAAAAGAACAATATTTGATGCAAATGTTACAACCCTGATAGCCGCTTTCTTTCTTTTTTATTATGGCACGGGGTCGATCAAAGGATTTGCTGCCACTCTATCTTTGGGTATTATAGCCAGCATTTTTACTGCTGTGTTTGTGGGCAGAACAATTTTTTCTTTCTTGATAAACCTAAAATTAAAAAAATTTACAATGCTTTCTGTTATATCGTCTTCCAAGATAAACTTTGTTAAGGCCAGATGGTTTTGCATTGTTGCTTCTTTAATAATAATCGGCGTGGGGATGTTTAGCTTTTACTCTAAAAGAGACGATATTTACGGGATAGATTTTAAAGGAGGGCAAATCCTTGAATATAAGATTACTCCCGCGGTTAATGTTGAAGAAGTAAGGGCGGCCCTTAAAGCAAAGGGTTTTGACAACCTCGTGATTCAGGAATTTAAAGATATTGCCGGAGGGGTGATTATAAAAAGCAAAGATGACCTTTCGTCAGAACTCCAGAGGGCTCTAAAAGCTAATTTTCAAAATGTAGAAGAGCTTAAAGTTACAACGGTAGGCCCGGCTGTAGGCAAAATATTGAGACGAAAAGCTTACATGGCCATAGCGCTTTCTCTGCTGGGTATACTTTTGTATGTTGCCGTGAGATTTAAACATTTTGATTTTGCTTTTGCGGCGGTGATAGCGCTTTTCCATGATGTTTTTATTTGTCTGGGGTTTATGGCGTTAGCCGGGTTTGAAGTAAATCTTTTAACTATAACGGCGTTGTTGACGATCGCCGGCTATTCCATAAATGATACTATCGTGATTTACGACCGTATCAGAGAGATTTCACCGCATATGCGTAAAGCGTCGTTGAGAGATATAGTCAATAAAGCCATCAATAGCACGCTTTCGCGGACAATCATCACTTCCTTTACCACGATTCTTGTGGTGGCTTCTATTTTTATTCTGGGAGGAGAAGCTCTTAGAGGATTCTCTTTTACTCTGTTAGTGGGGGTGATTTTCGGCACTTATTCTTCCATATACATCGCTTCTCCCTTGGTTCTTTTGTTTAGAAAGACCCGTGTTTAATGTATTTAAAATTTATGTGAATAAAGATATACCTCATGAGACAGCAATTCAAAGCCTGTTGTCTCTGGGGTATCGGCGGGTTGATGAAACTCTCGAAGAAGGAGACTTTTCTTTTCGCGGCGACACCCTAGAAGTGTTCCCGGTTAATTTCAATTTTCCTATAAGAATTGAATGGGAGTTTGAAATCATAAAGAATATTTACAGCTTTGATAAAACCCTCGGCAAAAAAATCATCGATTACGATCTTATCATAATTATCCCTCATCTTAAAAAAACCAAACGATATCTAGACGAAGATTTTCCTTTAGACGCCGTGTTGAGGATACAGAATGGCGATTATATAGTTCACACTCGTTATGGCATAGGAAAATTTCTGGGCACGCGTAAACTCCAGGTACGAGGCAAAGAGGACTATTATTTCGAGATAGAGTATTATAACGGAGATAAATTGTATGTTTCCAAAGAGGAAGCGCATTTAATACAAAAATATTCCAATTTTAATTTAAGAAAACCACGGCTTTCGCGTTTAGGCTCTAAGGAGTGGACGAAAACAAAGGAGAAGGTTCAAAAAGGCATCAAGGCTTTCGCGCTTGAAATATTGCGAATGGAAGCGCAGAGGAAGGTCATAGGGGGGTTTCGATATGTAAAAGATGATTCGTGGCAGAGGAAGTTTGAAAAGGATTTTCCCTATGAAGAAACCAAGGATCAAGCTAAAGCAACCCAGGAAGTAAAAGCCGATATGGAAGGGCCTAATTGTATGGATAGGATGATCTGCGGAGATGTAGGCTATGGTAAAACAGAAGTGGCTATGCGAGCAGCTTTTAAGGCAGTAGTCAGCCAAAAACAAGTTGCCTTTTTGGTTCCTACTACAATTCTTGCCTGTCAGCATTACAATAACCTGATAAAGCGTTTAAAAGATTTTCCTTTTTGCGTGGAGATGCTTTCCAGGTTTCGTTCGCAATCTGAGCAGAAGGAGATTGTGAAAAAGCTTAAAGAGGGTAAAGTTGATATTATAGTCGGTACTCATCGGCTGCTATCCGAAGATGTAGCCTTTAAGGACGTTGGTCTTTTAATCATCGACGAAGAGCATAAATTTGGCGTAGAACATAAAGAAAAAATAAAAAAACTTAAAGTAGGAATTGATGTTTTAATTTTAACCGCAACTCCTATTCCCAGGACTCTTTATATGAGTTTGATCGGTATCAAGGGTATTTCTTTAATCAAAACAGCTCCTCGGCAAAGACTGGCAATAAAGACTAAACTGATTGAGTTTGAGCCTGAAAAAATAAAAGCATCCATTTTGAAGGAATTCAGAAGAGGCGGACAGATTTTCTTCATCCATAACCGCATACAAAGTATATATAAGCTGCATGATTTGCTACGCAGGCTTCTTCCGCCGGAAATACGCATAGGGGTAGTGCATGGAAGAATGCCGGCCCATTTAATGGAAAGAATAATGCTTGATTTTATTAATAAAAAGATTGATTGTTTACTGTCGACAGCAATTGTTGAATCTGGCATTGACATTCCCGCGGCTAACACTATTATTATAGATAACGCTCATAGGTTTGGATTAGCTGATTTGCATCAATTACGCGGTAGAGTGGGAAGGTTTAATGTCCAGGCCTATGCGAATTTGGTAGTTCCTTCACAGGGGGGTATTTCTACTGAGGCCAGAAAGAGGCTTGAAATGGTTGAGGAGTTTTCTCATCTTGGTGCAGGCTTTGAGGTAGCAATGAATGATTTAGAGCTCAGAGGAGCGGGTAATATCCTTGGCAAGGAACAGCATGGTTTCATATGGATGGTTGGTTTTGACTTATATTGCCGGCTACTCAGAAAAGAGATAGAATATTTAAAACAGGCTTTTAAAATCGGGTTGAATTAAAATTTAAGCTCAGGAAGGGATAAGTAAAAGGCAGGTATGATGAAAATAAATATTTTCCTTATTTTGTTTATCAGTTTGCAGTTGGGGGTTAGAGCAGAAGAAATAACCCGGATAGTTGCCAAAGTAAATAATCAGGCAATAACTTCCAGGGATTTGGACGATTATTGCCAGGCATTAAATTATGAGATGTCCGATACTCGCAAAAAGATTTCTTCAGAAGGCGAAGAATTTAACAAAGAAGCCCTGAGGCGCTTGATTGAAGACAAATTAATCCTCGATGAAGCTACCAGAGAGAAGATGCAGATTCCACAGCCGATGATTGATAACAGGGTTGATCAAATAATATCTTCTTACCCTTCGCGTCAGGATTTTGAGGCTTCGCTCGTAGAAAAGGGCTTTACTGTTACCTCTCTCAAGAAAAAGATAGAAAGCCAGTATATGATGCGGGAGATCATCGACAAATATGTTAAGTCAATGGTCAGCGTTTCTCCCCAGGAAATATTTGCATACTATTCTGAAAATAAAAATTCATTTCAGTCCCCGGAGATTTGCATTTTTTATATAGCTAAATCTCAGGAGAAAAGCATATTGGAAGATATTTCCAAACTGATTGAAGCCGAAGGCATCATAGGAGCCCAGAATGCTTACTGGGGCCTGCTTATGAAAATGGAATCCACAAAAGAGGAATTAAAGGCGGAGAT
>JBAYNQ010000023.1:0-10682 GCA_041678705.1 Candidatus Omnitrophota bacterium | reverse complement strand
ATTATTCCGGGCACTGGAGAGGAGTCATTCTGAAAGTTAAAACTTTAAAAAAGGAATGAATGCCGGTGTTCGGTTTTAGGCTTTCGGCCATCGTATTTAAAATTAACGCAAACCGTAAACCGCATACTGCTAATCTTTTTTGTATTAAAAATGGATAAGTTTATAATTTATAAATCAAAATTATCAGGGGAAGTCAATATCGGCGGATCCAAGAATGCCGCTTTGCCTATAATGGCTGCCACTCTATTAACGGATGAAACTTGCGTTATAGACAATGTTCCTGACCTTCGTGATATACGCACTATGGTGGGGATACTGGAGGTTTTAGGCAAGGAAATATCTTTTGAAAAAAACATCCTTATTATTAAGTCTAAAAAAAGCCGAAAGTTTGTAGCACCTTACAGGCTTGTAAAAACGATGAGGGCTTCTTTTTGCTGTTTAGGCCCGCTATTGGCTAAACAAAAAAGGGCCAAGGTGGCTTTGCCGGGTGGTTGTGTAATTGGGCCCAGGCCGGTAGATTTACATATTAAAGGATTGAGAGAATTAGGGGCTGATATATATGTAGATAAAGGATATTGCTGTGCTCAGGCAAAAAGCCTTTCGGCAAAGCATATATATTTGGGAGGAACATTCGGTTCCTCGGTTCTTGCTACTGCCAATGTTATGATGGCGTCTGTTTTTACCAAAGGCCAAACTGTTATTGAATACGCGGCCTGTGAACCGGAAATAGAATGCCTGGCTTTATTTCTGAAAAAGATGGGAGCAGATATAACGGGTGAAGGCTCTCCGTTATTGAGAATTAAAGGCGTTAAAGAATTGGGCGGTTGCAATTTCAGGATAATCCCTGATAGAATCGAGGCTGCTACTTTTATGGCCGCGGGTATAGCTACAGGTTCTAAAATTAAAATAACCGGCGCCGAACCATTACATCTTACCTCAGTTCTAGAAGTGGTAAAAAATATGGGTGCTTCTGTAACAATCAGTCGGCAGAAAGATATGTTTGTAAGGCCGAAGTCGCTTATCCACCCGGTAAATATAACAACGCTTGCTTATCCGGGTTTCCCTACCGATCTTCAGGCGCAATTTATGGCCTGCTTATGTTTAAGCAGAGGTATTTCATTGATTGTGGAAAAAATCTATCCCGATCGCTTTATGCACGTTGCTGAATTAAACCGCATGGGAGCCGGCATACAGAGAAGCGGCCCTTATGCTATTGTTGAGGGCAGAGGTAAATTGTACGGAGCTGAAATAATGGCTTCTGACTTAAGAGCTTCAGCCGCCCTGGTCATTGCAGGCTTAGCGGCCGAAGCCAAAAGTGAAGTTTCAAGAGTTTACCATATCGACCGTGGTTATGAAAAAATAGAGAATAAACTTGAGAAACTCGGAGCAAAAATAAAAAGAGTAAAACAATAAATCGCATCGGTTTTCATCTGCCTGTTTACTTTACGGCGAAGCCATGGGAAGCCGATGGCCGGTAGGCAAGGTTAGCTATTTAGGAGTAGCGTAAACTGAGCACCGCGAAGCGATAACCGTGAAATAAAATTTATGAGAGTGTTAGTCATAGATAATTACGATTCATTTACCTACAACCTTGTTCAGTATTTACAGGAATTAGGAGCCGAAACCGTTGTTTATCGTAACGATGCTGTTAGTATCAAGGATTTAAAGAACAAAAAGTTTGATCGGATAGTTATTTCTCCCGGGCCGGGCCGGCCTCAAGATGCGGGAATCAGTATGAAAGTTATAGATACATTTTACAAAAACGTTCCTATATTGGGAGTTTGCCTTGGGCATCAGTGTATAGGCCAGAACTTAGGAGCAAATATTATCAGGGCAAGGAAAATCATGCATGGGAAAACCTCGCTCATTTATCATGACAACAAAGATATATTCAAAGGAGCTAAAAATCCTTTTGAGGCTACACGTTATCATTCATTAGTTATCAAGCCTGAATCTTTACCCAAAACATTAACCGTGAACGCTAAAACAGACGGTGGTATAATAATGGGCGTAAAAATGAAAGATTTTCCTGTTTTTGGTGTTCAATTTCACCCTGAGTCAATATTGACGAGGGAAGGGAAAAAGATTTTGAAGAATTTTCTGGCTTTAAAATTCAAGAAGGCTCCTTCTTCCAAAAAGAAAAAATGATACAGGAAGCTATAGCAAAATTACTGGATAAAAAAAGCTTGTCAGTTCAGGAGGCAGAAGCAGTTTTTAAAGAAATTTTTGACGCCTTGACTACTCCGGCGCAGGTAGGCGCTTTTTTGGTAGCTCTAAGAGCCAAAGGCGAGAGCCAAGAAGAAATTTATGCTGCTGCTAAAGTTATACGAGAACGTTCAAGGAAAATTAATCTTCAGGGTTCATTTCTTGGGGTAGAAATTGACGAGAGCCATACCATTGATACCTGCGGTACCGGAGGCTCAGCGGTTAACAAATTTAATATTTCAACCGCCGTGGCTTTTGTTGTTGCTTCTAGCGGAGTTAGAGTGGCAAAGCATGGAAATAGAGCCATGTCTTCAAGCTGTGGCAGTGCCGATGTGTTGGAAGAACTGGGCATAAAAATTGACGTAGCACCACAAGTGATGGAAGATTCCCTTAGGCAGGTGGGGATAGGTTTTCTTTATGCTCCTTTGTACCATCCAGTTCTTTCTCGGGTAGCAGAGATAAGAAAAGAGATAAAGGTCAGGTCTATTTTTAATATCTTAGGCCCTTTGTGCAATCCAGCAAGAACCTCCTATCAACTTTTAGGAGTTTATTCCGAAGAGCTGGCGCCGCTTATGGCCAAGACCTTGAAAAAATTAGGGCTTAAGAGGGCTTTTGTTGTATACAGCAAGGACCTTAAAGATGAAATTTCTTTAGGTTCCGAAAACAAGGTTTATTTTCTAGATAAAAATAGAATCAAAAAACTTTCTTTACGGGCCCCGAGCTTCGGATTAAAACGGGTTCCTTTGGAAAGAATAGAAGTTTCTAATAAAAAAGAAAGCGCTAGAGTTATAAAAGAAATATTGCAAGGCAAGAAAGGCCCGTGCAGGGACACGGTTCTTGCTAATGCAGCATCCTGTTTTTATATTTTAGGAAAATCAAATACTCTTAAAGAAGGCGTTAAGCTTGCGGCTCAGTTAATAGATACAGGAAAAGCAAAAGAAAAATTTTTAAAATTTAAGAATTTTCTTCAGAACCAGGCTGGATAGTCAGAAGGCAATACGTATGCATAAAATACTTTCACTTATTTTAGAAACAAAGAAGAAAAGAATAGAAGTCCTTAGGAAGAATTATGATGCTTTTTCGTCTTTGGTTAAAAAAGCCCCTTCTCCTATTCCTTTCGCCAAAGCTATAAAACGGGAGGGAAAAATTTCCCTGATTGCCGAAGTCAAACAAGCTTCTCCTTCAGCCGGAGTTTTGCGTAAAGAGTTTGACCATGAAAAAATAGCTGAGATTTTTATGCGGGCCAAAGTTAATGCCATATCGGTGGTGACGGAGGAAGATTTTTTTCTAGGCAAGATAAATTATATTGAAGATATTAAAAAAAAGGTGAATTTACCTGTTTTGCGCAAAGATTTTATACTAGAAGAAGTCCAAATTTTGGAATCCCGGGCAGTGGGGGCAGATGCTATCTTATTGATCATGGGGATTCTGGACGAAGAAAAACTTCAAAAGCTGTATAATTTTTCCAAGAACTTAGGCATGGATGTTATCGTAGAGGTGCATACGGAGAAAGAGCTCAAAAAAGCTTTGAACATAGGTGTTGATATAATAGGCGTAAACAACAGGAATCTTCATACTTTCCAGGTGAATCTGGAACGTTTTAAAAAATTGGCTCCTTTTATTCCCGAAGAAGCCGCTTTGGTAAGTGAAAGCGGTATAAAAACCCTTAAAGATGTACTGCTTTTCAAAGGTTTAGGTGCCGATGCCGTTCTTGTTGGGGAAGTTTTGATGAAGGCTGAGAATATAGAAGAGAAGATCAAAGAGCTGCATATAGATGCATAACGTACGGATTGAATATCCGTGTTAATCCGTGTAGAATCTGTGAAAATCCGTGATTAGAGCGAGAGTGAGCAATGATTAAGGTAAAAATATGCGGTATTACTAATTTAGAAGATGCTTTGGCGGCCTCTTTTTTGGGAGCTGATGCAATAGGTTTCATATTTTCTAGAAGAAGCCCGCGCTTTGTCAATGAAAAGGCGGCTAAAAAAATAATCGATTCTCTTGATCCGTTTCTGATTAAAGTCGGGGTATTCCTTGACCAGGACAAGGAAGAGGTTTTAGGCCTAGCCAGCCGCCTGCATTTAGATGTATTGCAGTTCCACGGTTCAGAAGCGCCAGCTTATTGCAGATTTTTTAAGCCTGGTTTTAAGATAATAAAAACAATATTTCCAGAAGAAGGCGCTTGCGCTTCCACGGTATCCCGCTATAACGTGGATGCTTTTCTATTTGATATTAAATACGAGGATAAACAGAGAGGAGACAAGGTTTTATCCCCCTCGGCGATTGAAGAAATAAAATCGTTAGTAAGAGAAAAAAGAATTATTATTTCAGGAGGATTAAATCCTAAAAATTTAAGCAGGATCAAGAAGATAAAACCTTACGCAGTTGATGTAGCCAGCGGCCTTGAGAAAATGGTAGGCAAGAAAGACGAAAAGCTCATGGAGAAATTTATAAATGAGATCAGACATTAAACTTCCCGACAACAGGGGGTATTTTGGCGAATTCGGCGGAAAGTTTGTTCCCGAAACTATATCGTACTGTCTTGAGGAAGTGGAAAGGGCATATCGAAGGCAGAAGAAATCCAAAACTTTTCGTAAAGAGTTGTCTTCCTACCTTAAAGAATATGCTTGCCGGCCTACGCGGCTTTATTTCGCCGGAAATTTAAGCAAGTATTTAGGTATGAAGATCTATCTTAAAAGAGAGGACCTTCTTCACACAGGGGCTCATAAGATAAATAATGCCTTGGGGCAGGCTCTTTTGGCAAAGGCAATGGGCAAAAAAAGAATTATCGCCGAAACCGGAGCCGGCCAGCACGGAGTGGCGGTCGCCACTGTATGCAGTTTGTTGGGGTTTAAATGTGATATTTTTATGGGACAGGAAGACATTGAAAGACAGAGCATGAATGTTTTTCGGATGCAAGTCCTGGGTTCAAGAGTCATTCCTGTGACTACAGGTTCGCGCACGCTTAAAGATGCCTGCAACGAAGCGTTCAGGGACTGGGTAACTAATGTAAGTGACACTCATTATCTTTTGGGTTCTTGCCTGGGCCCGCATCCATATCCTCTTATGGTCAGAGACTTTCAATCGGTTATTGGTAATGAGGCCAGGGTTCAGATACTGAAAAAAGAGAGGCGTCTTCCCGATTATCTAGTTGCCTGTGTAGGCGGGGGCAGTAATGCCATAGGCCTTTTTTATCCTTTTTACAAAGATAAAAAAGTAAAGTTGATTGGGGTGGAGGCAGCAGGGTTTGGATTGAGCAGCTATAACGCGGCTACGCTTGTTAAGGGAAAGGTGGGGGTTTTTCAGGGTACAAAGTCCTATGTTTTGCAGGATTCTCAAGGGCAGATTAAGAACGCTCATTCCATAGCCCCAGGCTTAGACTATCCAGGAGTCGGGCCGGAACATTCCTTTTACAAAGATACAAAAAGAGCTGTTTATGGCACTGTTACCGACAAAGAAGCCCTAGAGGGGTTTAAGATGCTTTCTGAGCTTGAGGGCATAATCCCGGCCTTAGAAAGCTCTCATGCCATAGCTTATCTAAAGAAACTGTCTAAAAAAGCTAAGGGCAGATTGGTTTTGGTTTGTCTTTCAGGGAGAGGAGATAAGGATCTGGATATTATCCGTCAGACACAGATTAGCGCAGATACGAAAAAACGCAGATGATCGCAGATAACAATTAAATCAAAAATTAAAAAGCAGGGATAAAGAGCAATATCCATTTTAATTAATGAGAATGAAAATACGCAGGCACGCATTAATAAAATAGCTGTGTTAATTAGCATATCGAATCCGTGAGAATCAGCGTTTTGAATAAAGTAAGCAAATGAGATTAAAAGAGAAATTTGATCAACTGAAAAAAGAAGGTAAGAAAGCGTTTATCGCCTATATCCCTTTCGGTTTTCCCAGTATTAAACTCACTAAGAGCATATGTCTAGCTCTGCAGGAAGCAGGGGCAGATGTAATCGAAGTGGGTATACCTTTTTCTGATCCCTTAGCTGACGGCCCGATTATTCAACAGGCGACAACAGTCGCCTTGAACAATGGCGCTACGATATCGATGATTTTTGAGGTGATGGGAAAACTAAAGAAAGACTTAAAAATTCCGGTGATGTTGATGTCTTACTACAATCCTATTTTGCAATTCGGACAAAATAAGTTTTTCAGCCAAATGCAAAAGACGGGCATAGGAGCAGTAACTATAGTTGACCTTCCGGTAGAGGAAAGCCTTGAATATAAAAGAATGGCTGATAAGTTCGATATCGACACGATATTTTTTGTTACCCCGGTTACTCCTTCCAAGCGGATATCAAAGATAGTGAAATATTCAGGAGGCTTTATTTATTATATTTCAGTTACAGGAACAACCGGACCAAGAGACTTTAATTACTCTTCTTTAAAGAAGCATATAGATGTTTTGAAGAAAAAAACTTCTTTGCCGGTTTGTGTAGGCTTCGGGATACATACAAAAAAACAGGTAAAAGCTATAGGCAGTTTAAGCAATGGGGTAATCGTTGGGAGTGAAATTGTTTCTTTCATAGCAGACAATCACAGCAAAAAGGATTTTTTAAAGAGATTTAAAAAACACATAGTGTTTCTGAAAGGAGACACCTGACCACATATAACCTCTAAATCTACACTTAAATATTTATGTGTGAAATAATAAATATCAATGGCGTAACTTTTCTTTTCTCGCCTTTTGCCAATATAGAGACTGCTTCTTTAGGGATATTTTTGCCTGTGGGCTCAAGGTTTGAAACCGATTCGACTAAAGGTATTGCTCATTTTCTCGAACACATGCTTTTTAAAGGCAGTGCTAATTATTCTTATCGCCGCATAAAGGAAGAAATAGAGGGCAGAGGCGGCGCTCTCAATGCTTTTACTTCTCAGGAAATAACAGCTTATTATGCGGGGTTTTTAAGTAAAAATTTACCCCTGACTTTGGATATTCTTTTGGATATGGTTTTCTCTCCTCTTTTAAAAGAGCGGGATATAGAAAGAGAAAGGGCGGTTATACTTGAAGAGATAAAAATGTATAATGATTTGCCGGCACCAAGAGCCATAGCCATTCTCGATAGCCTATTATGGAAAAATCATCCCTTGGGAGAAGAGATAATAGGCCGTGTTGACACAGTCAAGAAGATCAGCCGTAAAGACCTTGAAAAATTTAGCAAGGCTCATTACATACCTTCAAATGCTGTCGTGTCTTTTGGCGGTAACTTTTCTAAATCAATGATAATAGACTTGATAAAGAGAAAAGCATCTACTGGCATAAAGAGATCAGAATTTAAAACTATTAAACCTTCCGCTTGCAAAGGCATTAATGTCAAGACTGAAAAAAAAGAGCTTCAACAGTGTCAATTATGCTTGGGTTTTCGGGCTCCGTCTTTTCAGGAACAGTATAAGCTGGCAATTCAACTTATGCATGTTATTATGGGTGCCAATATGAGTAGCCGGTTTTTTGAAGAGTTGAGAGAAAAGAAATCTTTATGCTATGATATATCGACTGAGGTTCGTCGTTACCGCGACAGCGGAGCATTTCTTGTTCATTTGGGCTTGGACAAGGCCAAAGTGCCAACGGCCATAAAAGCTATCCTTAAGGAGCTTACCAAGCTAAAAGAGAAGGATGTGCCTGGGAGAGAATTATCGCGGGCTAAAGATTATCTTCTGGGACAGACTGCCATGAGTTTTGAGCGCCCTCAGGGCAGGATGTTTTATTTGGCTGAGAGTTATATCACTGAAGGTAAGATTTATGAATTTGCCGATATCAAGAAAAAGATTACAAAGATAACTTCTGCTGAAATAAGGCAGTTGGCAAATAAGATATTTTCTTTTAAGGATATCTGTATTTCCTGCGTAGGTAATATTGACGATAAATTGGACAAGGAGATAAAATGCTTAAAGCAAACACTATAAAGGTTAGAAAACCCGTTGTCAAAAAGAGCCCGACTTCTAGGGCTAGGGCCTTGAAAATAGCCCGAATTGTAGCTGCCAAGCAGGCGGAGGATATATTAATTCTTGACATAAGCAAGATTAGCAGTTTGTGTGATTATTTTGTTATCTGTTCAGGATCTTCGGCTAGGCAGGTTCGTGCGATTTACGAAGAAGCTTTGAAGGAATGCAAGAAAGGCAAATTCGGCGTAGAACATCGGCAATCGGACGATGATTCCCGTTGGGCCCTGGTTGATTTTTTTGATATCATCCTGCATATTTTTGATTCTGAGGCAAGAAGCTTTTATAATTTGGAATACTTATGGAAAGAGGCAAAAAAGATTCCTTTTAAAACTTCTTCTGCAAAACCGCAAGATTAGAATCTTCGTTGATTCCTACCAATAAACTCTTTTTATTTTTTCTATTTAAAAAGACACTTATTTGTAGCAATTTGATTTTATTTCTGATAAAATGAATTCGTATTAAGTTTTTTGTTTTTTATAAAAGAGTAAAAAAATACGAAAAAGTATTGACAATCTGTTTAAATTTGTTAAATTAAAACTAGAGGGTGATTCCAATTAAATGGGTTTGGAATTAAAAAGGAGGTGATACATGGCAGTTAAAAAAGCAAAGAAGAAAAAAGCTACAAAGAAGAAAGCTACAAAGAAGAAAAAAAAATAAGTAGATGATAAAGGTTGCATAAACCTTTATTATGCTTCTTAGGAATAAAATTTTTACAACTTTTGAAATTAAACCCCGCGCCTAAAAGCGCGGGGTATCTTTTTGTAAAAACGATCGCCATTAAAAGAGGATTTTATAGAGCCAGCTTAAATTTTTTGTCTTTCCGACAAAATACCTCATAGAATAATGGGTAAAAACTGTATAGCATTTGTGGCCGTATTTTGATATAATCCTTGGTATTCTTAGCAATTCGGACATGAAATAGGATGGGGAAAGATGTTTACAGGTATTATTCAGGAAGTTGGCCAGATTGAGCGGGTAGATAAAAAGGGTGCCTCTCTATCATTGGGCGTGAGGTCTGCGTTTATCTACGAAGACTGCCAGCCATCGGATAGCGTCTCGATTAACGGCGCTTGCCTTACCCTGGTGAAAAAGGATAAAGGGGTTTTATTTTTTGAAGCGGTGCAGTCTACCCTTAAGAATACAAATATTAAACGTTTAAAAAAGAACGAAAAAGTTAATCTTGAGCCAGCTCTTAAAGTAGGGGAGAAACTGGGAGGGCATTTCGTTTTGGGCCACGTAGATGCCGAGGCCAGATTATTGCACTTAGATGATCGGAGAGGTTATTGGAAGTTAGAGGTGGAGCTGCTTTCTTTATTTAGAAAATCAATAATCGAAAACGGCTCTGTCAGCATTGATGGAGTATCTCTTACGGTGAAGAATATTTTTTCAAAATCTTTTACCGCTGATATAATACCTTTTACATACAGCCATACTGCTATGCAGTATAAAAAGCCCGGCTGTTGGTTAAACTTAGAATTTGATTACCTGTTAAAAAATAAATAGCTCAAGAATGATCTCATTTTTGTCGGGGGGTAGCGCAGTTTGGCTAGCGCGCAACGTTCGGGACGTTGAGGCCGCGGGTTCAAGTCCCGCCCTCCCGACCATCTCTTTTGTTCCTGTTAGTTTTTGATTGAAAAATAGCTTCAATAGGATATACTAATCTTAGTATAAAACTATTGTTTTCAAGGGTATTTTTAGGTACAGAAATTCAAAAATCCGGTCATTTCACTCTATCTATTTTTAATTCAGGCAGAGGCACTTATGAAGTTTTTTTTAGGCATTGACTGGGGAGGCACGTATATAAAAGCCGGCCTTGTTGGCCCTACGGGAAAAATTATCAAAAAGAAAATTTATACTTCTAAAAATCTCCGTCAAAAAAAATCTTTTATCAGGAACATAGAACTTCTGGTTGAAGAATTCGGGAAAGATAAGATCAAAGGTATTGGCATAGGAGCCCCGGGCATAATTAATACCAAAAAAGGATTTATTTATTATCTGCCAAATATCACCGGCTGGAAGAATTACCCCTTGAAGAGAGTTTTGGAAAAACGCCTCAGGAAGCCTGTTTTTATCAATAACGATGCCAATGTATTCGGTTTGGCTGAAAGCCGAGTAGGTTCCGGCAAGGGGAAGTCTCGAGGTATATTCTTAACTTTAGGCACGGGATTGGGAGGCGCGGTTATTGTTGACGGTAAACTTCTAGAAGGAGCCACGAGTGCCGGAGAACTAGGACATGTTCCTGTAAGCTTAAAAGGAAAATCTTGCGGTTGTGGTTCCCGCGGATGCATAGAAACGTATGTCGGCAACAAGCATCTTTTATCGCGCTACAACAGGATTTCTAAGCCGAATAAATCAGCAAAAGAAGTCAAAGATATTTTTGATATGGCTAAAGCCGGTAATAAACAGGCCATGGCTGTATGGGAAGATTTTTCTTATGTTTTAGGAAGATTTTTAGCCGGAATGGTAAACGTTTTTAATCCGCAGGTTATTGTATTCGGAGGCGGGGTTTCAGGGGCATTTAGCCT
>JBAYNQ010000022.1:0-10701 GCA_041678705.1 Candidatus Omnitrophota bacterium | reverse complement strand
TCAGCGTATATATTAGCTTTTCTTTCCATGGCGGATTCTAAGGTTTCTAAAATTAAAACGCCTGAGCCTTCTCCGGGAATCATACCTTTTCGATTTTTATCAAAAGGCTGACATTTTAAAGGCGCAACTGCCCGAACTTGATTAAAGCCGGTAAAAGAAGAATACGAAAAAGCGTCTGAACCACCAACAACAGCCATGTCAGTTTTTCCTAACTTCATAAGATCAAATCCATAGCCAAGAGCATAGTTTCCGGCAGCACAAGCCGTAGTAAACATCCTGTTAGGCCCTTTGAGTTTTAATTCTTTAGCCACATTGGCTGAAATGTTATTCACCGGGTATTGGACGATTGACCATAAATCTACCGCTTCTCTGCTTTGCTTAGTCCATACAGAATCTATTTCTTCTATTTCCTGTGACTCGCCGCCGGTTGTTCCCAGAAGAACAGAAACTATTTTTTTATTTTTGTCAAAATTTATGCCAGCATCTTTTTGCGCTAATTTAGCTGAAGCAATAGCTAAAAGTGAAGCTCTTCCCATAAGTTTTATTTTCTTCTTATCTACAAAGTCTTGCGGCTTAAAATTCTTGACTTGACCACCAAAATGAGTAGTATGTTCTGAGGTATCAAAAGAATCTATCTCTGATATCCCGGATTTTCCGCTAACAAGAGCCTTCCAGAAATCCTCTTTACCGATTCCTATGGAAGTCACTAAGCCTATGCCTGTAATCACAATTCTTTTTTTCATCTTTTCACCGCAAATACCAATTCTGCCTCTGCCACTTCGACATCACCAACAAAAGCCTTAGCGTTTACAAAACCTCCCGTAGTAAGAAGTTTGGTCTTACGGGCTTCGATCTTTAGCTGGTCACCCGGAACAACGGACTTTTTAAACCCTGCCTTAATCGAGCCTAAATAATAAGTAGGTGTTCTTTCTAACTCGGATTTATAAGCGCTGTGATAAATAAATATCGCGGTTTGTGCCATAGCCTCAATTATCAAGGCTCCTGGCATAACAGGTTTACCAGGGAAATGACCAGGGAAAAACCCTTCGGTATTGCTTACATTCTTAATCGCTACCACTCTTTGGCCCGGCTCAATTTCTACTATTTTATCAATAAGCAAAAACGGATACCGCTGGGGTAATATTTTCTGGATTTCGTTTATGTTTAGTTGTTTCATTTTATTACACGGATACACACAGATTGCATACACGGATTCCCACGGATTGAATATACAGATTAACACAGAATATATTCATCTATATCCATCCATTTTTAATCCTTGTGTGTCTGCATCTCTGTCACGGATAATTTTATCCGTAGATACGGCGCCTCATATCCAGTTTTTCACTACCGAAATTAACCAGAATTCCGATTTTATACTCTGTAGCTTTCAGATAATTATACAACTGTTTTTCAAACGCCTTAGGCATAACTTCCACCGCTTTTATCTCTATAATCACCTTGCCTTCAACTACAAAGTCCGGTTCATACAAACCTATTTGTTTACCTTTGTAGTCAATCTTAACTCTTTTTTTCTCTGCATATTTAATCTTTCGCTTATCAAATTCTTCTCGTAAAGAGTTATGGTAGATTATCTCTTTAAACCCCGGACCTAATATATTATACACTTCGAAAATCGCGCCTCTTATTCTATAGGTCAAATCTTCTTGCTCAAGTTTTCCCACAATATCTATCCGTGTATATCCGTGTTTCTTAAAAATCCGTGTTCATCTGTGTCATACAGGTTTACCTACAATCATACAACTACTAGCGCCGTTAGGGTCAAATGAATTTATCATTACTTTTGATATGCTTTTCTTGCGAGATTCTCCGACTACATAATCTAAATCGCAATCTTCATCTTTCTCGCGGTAATTTGCTATTGCGGGAATACTTTGTTTTTCGAAAGCTCCCAGCGCTGCCAAAACTGACATTGTACCTGAAGCGCTGAAAGTTTCTCCTACGATTGATTTTACTGCTGTAACAGGAACGTTTTCCCCGAAAACCTCTTTTATGGCTTTTGATTCGATTAAATCAGCGTCTTTAGTGGAATTAGCATTAGCGAAAATACAATCGATATCACAAATTTTAATCCCGGCGTCTTCTAAAGCCAATTCCATGGCCCTTTTCATCCCCTCACCTCTCGGGCTGTATTTATAAAATTTGCCCGGATCAAAGCAGGAACCCGTGCCTAATATTTCTCCATAGGTTTTTCTGTCTTGTTTTTTGGCTAAATATTTATCCTGAACAATAAAAATAACCGCTCCTTCAGAAAGTATAATCCCGCTTCTTCGCTTATCAAAAGGACACATCTCTTCAACTGAACCATTTTTTAAGCCGGCAAGATACCCCAGTTTATAAAAACCTAAAAAGGTCTGAATATTTAAATCTCCCAGGCCGCCAGAGATAATAGTATCGGCCCTGTCTAACTCAATAAAATCCCGTGAATAATCCAGGGCATCAAGCCCGGCACACATTCCGGTTGAAACTGTAGTATTAAAACCTTTAATATTGTAGCGAATACCCAAGCGGCTTGCCGGAGAACTACCTACCATGCTGGGGAATATAGAAGGGTTAACGTATCGGGGGCCTTCGGTTAATGATTCCCGGTCAAACCGAGACATGCTATAAAGACTGCCAAAAGTTGTTCCAATTGAGACTCCTGTAGAATGAGTATTTTCCTGAGTAATTTCTAAGCCCGCGTCATCAAGAGCAAGTTTCGCCGCCGACATCAGAATAAGGCTGGCCCGGTCAACATCCATAAGGCCTTTTTCTCCCAATATGACTTTCGGTTCAAAATCAGAAATCTCACCAGCCTTTTTAACCTTAAGGCCTTCAGTATCAAACAAAGCAATATCATGGAATGCAGATTCACCTTTAAACAGTTTTCCCCAGAACTCTTCCTTGCTCTTACCTAAAGGCGAAATCACCCCAATGCCGGTTATTACAGCTTTCTTTTTCATATCTTTTTTACACAGATGATCACAAATTGAATACTACAGATAATCGCAGATTATGAATAAATTAATCTTTTGATACCAACTTTGCTTGTTCCAAAATTAGCCAATAAAACCAACTTGTATTTAGTTCCCTTTACATAAAAATAAACTTGATCCTGCATAGCTCTGGTTATAGCCGGTGAAACCTTGATTTCTAGAATAACTTTATCCTCTATTATAAAATCAGGCCTGTATGCTCCTATTTTTTTACCTTTATATTTTACATCAATGGATTTTTCGTCAACAAATGCTATATTTTTGCTCTTTAATTCTATCGCCAAAGCTTTATGATAAATAATTTCTTTATGGACGTTGCCTAATTCTTTATGCACAACATGCAAACACCCGATTACTCTATAAGTTAAGTCTTTGTAAATATAATCTTTCTTATCAGTGATCATCTGCGGCCTCACATTCCCAATCCCCCGTCAACCCTTAAGACTTGTCCGGTTATATAATCTGACTCATCTCCCGCTAAAAATAAAGCAACTTGAGCCACTTCTTTTACCTCACCGAAACGCCCTAAAGGAATCTGCGGCAGAACATCTTTAACGTAATCTTCCCTCAAGCTCTTTATCATATCGGTTTGTATGAAACCGGGGGCTATGGCATTGACCCTTATATTTAACGGGGCTACTTCCCGGGCCAAGGAACGGGTAAAGGAAATCATCCCGCCTTTTGAGGCGGCATAGTTTGCCTGGCGCGGCAGGCCTAGAATGCCGCTTAAAGAAGATATATTGATAATATTGCCTTTTCTCTGCTTCATTAAAGAAATGATGAAATTTTTGGTTACGTTAAAGGTGCCGTTAAGATTGGTATTGATAACATCCAGCCAGTCACTTTCAGTCATCATCATAAGGGCTTTATCGTTAATAATCCCGGCATTGTTGATAAGCACATCTATTTTTTGAAATTTATCTAAAACTTTCTCAGAAAATTCTCGGCAGGCGTCATATTTTTTCACATCTAACTGTAAGGCTAAAACTTGCGAACCTGAAGTTTCTATTTCCTGTTTCAGGCTCTTGGCAGCCTCTTGACTTGAGTTGTAAGTAAAAACTATATTGGCACCTTCTCTGGCAAAAGCCTCACAGCAGGCTTTGCCAATACCCCGTGAGCCTCCGGTAACGACTATTACCTTATCTTTAAATTTCTTCATAACTTAAATAATCACATTGACTTGCCATTATTTTGTTTTCTCTGCGCATTCAAACCTGTTTAGCCGAAACGGCTCTTTTGAATGTACGCTCCCCAGCTTACGCTAAATTATGTAATATTTTAGCGCAAAAATAGAGCTTTGGGAATATAAAAATCTTTTTGTCTTTTTACCATGGGGGGGAATCCTAATAATTCGGACGGTATATATCAAAAATAAAACGTAGAGCTTTGCAGATAATTTTAGGTAAGTTATTCAATATCAATAGGTTAGAAAAGAAGGAGTTGCAAGAATATCTCCACTAGATATCCAGTAATTTCCGGGCATCGCGCTTACCCAGAGATTTTTTGAAATCTTCAAAATCTATGAATAAAAGTTGAGGATGCTGGTCTTTAAGCTTTTTCAAGTATCCCGCCTGAACTCTCCGCCTGAAACCTACATATTTAAAATATATCCCACAATTTGGACATTGTATGGAATGCAAATCAATGCCAATCTTGTGGCATGCAAAACATTCGCTGGAAAGCTCACCTACGACAATTAGATTTTTTTCGATATCCTGTAAATCCAGCTCTTTCCAGACTCTGATCAGACCGGTCATTATTTGCCTTTCTTCTTAGTTTTAGGTTTGCCGTAAAACTTTTCTACTGCCGATAAAATTTCCTGAGGAGTATCAACCACGACAAACAAATCTAAATCTTTTTTCTCTATAGTCCCTTCCTGCATTAGCTTTGTTTTGAGCCAATTAACGAGCCCCTGCCAGTATTCTTTATGGACCAAGATCACAGGAATCCGGGGCACTCTGTGCGTTTGGACCAACGCTAATGTCTCAAAAAGCTCATCAAGCGTGCCAAAACCGCCGGGAAAGACGATTGAAGCATGGGAATTCTTGGTAAACATAACTTTGCGGACAAAAAAATACCTGAATTCCATAAGATAATTAACATAGGGGTTGGCGTTTTGCTTTTGAGGTATAAGTATATTTAGCCCCACTGATACCCCCCCGGCTTCATCAGCCCCTTTGTTGGAAGCCTCCATTATGCCTCCGCCGGCACCGGTAATAATGCTATAACCTTTTTTGGCTAATAGGCACGCGGCTTCATACGCGCATTTGTAATAGGGGTGTGTTTTAGGAGTGCAGCGTGAACCAAAAAAACAGACTCCGTGCTTTACCCGGGAAAGGCTCTCGAATCCGTCAACAAACTCGCTCATAATTCTGAAGACTCTCCAGGTGTCTGAACTGGCAAAATGCTCATCAAAAGTTGTAGTCAGCTGGCTGGGCCCGGAGACAGGATAAATTATTTTTCTTTTCTTATTTGCCATAATTAACCTCTTCTCCTTCGTTGAATTGTACTTTTTTGATATAACGACATAAAAACTGAAAAACCCAAAAACATAAAAACTAAGAAACTAAAAGCTTTAAAAACAGGAAAAACATAAATAAAATCTATTTTTGCTTACTATCCGATTTTCTTACCTTTGAAGAAAAAGCTTTTAATTGTTTAGATAGGCTCTCTGCCTCCAAAAGATAATTTCTGTATTCCTCCGGATTAATATAAGAGTCACTCAAAGCACAATCTAAGCACGCAACTGCTTCATTCAGAGAAGTTAGCGCATTATTTAAAAACCTGCTAAAATCTATATCAGAGTATCTATCCGAACCCTCAGCAATATTAAGTAAAATGGAATCTAAGGCTCTCCATAATTGAGAAAGCAAACAATACTGTTCTTGCTTGGGAAATTTGCTACTGCTTAAATCTTTTAACTTCCGACGAAATAATTTCGCTTCATTATATACTGGAAACTTCTGAAAGCGAAATATATCACTCATGCTTTATGCTTTTCGTTTTCTTGTTTTTCTGTTTTTTCGTTTTTTGGTTTCTCAGCCTCATACAACTAATTTTTCTGCCAAATCACTAATTACATAAATTTTGTCGCTCTTGCCGGTAAGTGAGAGTAGAATTCCATACACACGAACTACCGCTAAAATTAATGCCAGCAACCCGAACAAAACGCCTATAATTGGTATAAACATAAATGTCAGGCAGATTATATCTCCTATAAATATCACTATCCCCTGGCGGGCATGATATAAAGCAAAGGCATTGTCTTTTTTGAAAATAAAAGTCAGTATCCACAAAAAAAACACATAAGACAATGCCGCAAAAGGTGCACCTTCCTTAATTTCTACCTCAGTGAATTTTTTTTCTTCCATATAACCCTCCTTATCTGTTTAAAACAATTTGCACACCGCACAAACAAGCTGAAGACTCTTTTCAATAATTTGTTGTGAGTACTGTATTAGGTTCTCCTTTAATTTATGGCATTATATCACATCAAAAGAATTACCCAATTGTTGAGCATTAACATCTGCCCCCTTTTCATCTTATTTGGTTTTTAAGACAGTCTTAGCAGTAGCCAAAAATTCCTTTGCTGTTTTGAGCACTGCTTCCGCGCCTTCTTTAGTAAAATTGCCGTGATAATCGGCATCCTCGCGTAAAACCATAGCATCATGAAATTCTGAGGTTATCTCCTCAGACAAGATCCCCGCGTTTACAAAAAGGCTATTTAAAGCAACCAGCAGATAATAATGGCTTTTCTCGCGATAACCCTTTGAGTAAATAAGGGCCCTGGCAGAATGAAACATCGAATAGTAGCCGGTAATAGTAGCATATTTGTATTTTTCGCTCTCAAACCTATTAAACGCCTCGGATAAGTCGTTTTCTGCCTCCAGAAGCTCTTTCTTAACCTGATTTTTCCCTGGCGCAAAGTGTAATATCCGTTTCTTCTCTATGGCCTTTTGGAACTCAATGCTCATCTTTTCTCCTCGTGGAGAACTATCCCGCTGGAAACTTCCTTATAGAATACGGGATTATCCTTCTTTAGTTTAATCAAGTCCTGTGGAGTTGTAACTACGTGCTGAAGCTTTTGCTTAAGAGAGCTCTTATAAACGATATCCTTGACCTTCTTAACATCCCGGGTAAGAACAAACAGATCTATATCGCTTTCTGCGTGATTAGTCCCGCCTGCGGAGCTTCCATAAAGAACTATCTTCAGAGAAATATCTCTTAATTTGTCAGCTAATGGCTTAATGTTGATGAGATTCTGAGTTATTTTTAACTGCCTTATAATTGGATCATCGAGGCTCACATGGTAAAAATACATCCTGCCTCTTCTTTCCCTTTTAACAATGCCTGTCGCTATCAAAGTACGCAACGAATAATTACCGGCTGCTCGACCTATTTTCGTAAGCCTTGAGACTTCCCTATCGTAAAATCTCTTTTCAGGATTAGCCAAAAGGAAACATAAGACTTTTTGGGCACTCGTACTATAAAATACCTCTTTTAGCATAGGTTCCTCAACTTTCTAAAATTTTGGACACAAATCCATTATATTAGCTTTTTCGTATATGTCAATCTGTTTCGTTAAAGCCTCATTCCTTAAGCCGCTTACTTAACAGAAACACAAAACAAAATAAAGATTCGTTACGCAGAAAAAACAATAATTGCGCAGAGATTTAATAGAGACCTTAGAATTTCTAAGAAAATGGTCGCTGTCCCTATTTAATGCTGCCCGTTAACAACCTATAGCCTTTCACAATACTATCACAAACCACTTGCACCATATTTTCAAAATTACCAAAATCAGCCTTGCTCAAAGCCATATAATATTTATACCTATCCTCAACCTGGACAATTGCCGGCGCAAACCCTTTAATTAAAAGCTGGGTTATCATTATCAGCCTGCCTACTCTGCCGTTTCCGTCAAAAAAAGGATGAATGGCTTCAAATTCATAATGGTCGCGGGCAATCTTGCTTATCGCATCCTTACCGTAATTGTTGATATTCTTGATTAACTTACCCATCCTCAAAGGAACTTCCTGGGCGGATGGAAGCGCTTTTTCGGTATTCAGCAAGTTGACATGGCCGGTTCTGTATTTTCCGGGCAATTTATTATTAAAATTATACATTACTGTTCTGTGCAATTGAAAGATATAATTGCTATCAATTTTAAAGCCTGGCCGGATATTTTCTAATAAAAACTGTAGTGCATTTTTATGGTTTATTGCCTCTAATACTTCAAACATCTCCTTGCCCCGTACCTGTTTGCCGTCAAAAGCCCTCTGGGTCTCTTTTACGGTCATCCGGCTTCCCTCAATGGCGTTAGAGTGATAAGTCATCTCTAAAAGAAATTTTTCCCGGATAACCTGATTGCCTTTCAGGATATGCATGGGGCTTTTTAGTTTATTTTGCAATTGCAGCACTATCTCCCTCAAGTCAACATATTCTTTAAAAAGCTGGTCAATATCCTGAGCCTGGGCTGGGTGAGGCTTAACCTCTTTATCCAGCCAGCGATAAACAGTCTTATAATCCACCTCCAAGCGCCGGGCAAGCTCAGAGCGGGAAATACCCGTTTCCAGCAATACTTTTTCCAGCTTTTCCTTATCGCTTAGTTGATATCTTTTCATAATCCGACCAACACCTTTATATTCTATATAGGACATATGTCCTACTATCTTTTACAAGAAAATTGTACCATATGCCATAACAATTTGCAAGGCCAAAATCACCCCAAATAAAAACCTCCGCACCAATAAAAAATTGACGCGGAGATAAAATTACGCTTAAGCCCTAAATTATACTAACTCAATAAATCAGTAACATTTTTACCCCTAATATCTAATATTACAAATTAAATATTCAGCATTAGCAATCTGCCTAAAAATGCTTGGAGCGTTAAAAGACTTTGTGTGTAGACGTAGCTACTTTCGATAAATAGAAGCGAAATTATTGGCTCTTGAATTAATCCTGCGCTATTTAACGCAGATAATCATATAATTGGCTGTTGCAGCCGTGGTTTGGTCATCGCCTACAGTTCGGCAGGGAACAGCTCTGTTGGCATCAGCACTACAGTAAAACCTTTCCTGCATTTTCTCCTGTATAATTTATTATACAACTGTTTATTACAATACACAGATAAGCATAGTCAACCTTTTTTTGGAATTCTTAATTACGATAATCTTATGCTACGGTTACAGTTGACTTTAAGGATATCATAACCACGCTCTTATTACACCTATAAGCGTAACATAGCACGCCTTAACTACCAAAGAAAGGAATTTTTATGGGGATATTAAATAAAACCCCGTACTTCTCAAAAAGTACGGGGTTACAATTAAGCAAATTTTTACAAAATCCTTTTAGAAGTTAACCACTACTCCGCCTCTTACTGAATAGGCAGGATGGTTATTTTCACCGGTAAAGACCTTCCCCGGAAGCAAACAGGCCCCGGAAAGGCTGAATTTAATATCTTCGGTGTAATCATAATTGGCGCTGATATCGATTTCATCACCCAAAAACTTCTTTCCGGCATTCACATAATAAATATTTCCGGCGGCAGGCCCTGCGGCGACTTGTATAATGGAAGAAGTAAAGCCCTTTACGCACCAACCGCGGGCATACCTTACTTTCAAAATTACATCTTCAACCGGAGCCATAGAAGCGGTAAAGCCTATCAATTGACGGTTGCTTTGAGTAAGCAAAATATTCATCAGCTCAGCTGGAGTCTGGTCTTCATACATTGGATCCCAGGCTTCATAGCGGTCGCTGTTGGGTTTATCGCCGGAGAAGAAAGAATAATCAATGCCAACCTTGGCATCATATTTATTGTTGAACCTATATTCACTGATAAACTGACCGGCATAAGCCCGGCGTGACTGATGGCTGGTAGCACTAGCTGCTCTTCTGCCAAACTGATAAGCGCCTTCTGTGCCAAGGGTAAAATTTTCACTCAAATGAAACAGGGTTCTGGCACCCAAAGCATAAACTCTGTCTTTTTTATCTGTCCAGGTGCCGGTAGAATCCGAGTTATCAGTACCGAAGAAATAGCCTTCGGTTACCGCGCCATTACCCATAGCCCAGTCATAGGCTACGTTAACGCCGTATAAATTCTGCTCATCTCGATAGCCGGTATCATTTTCTTTTAAACGGGCGTAAATCACATCAATTGTGTAAGGAGAAAAATCAAGGACTGCCCTGATGGAGTCAAATGACTTTTTCCAGGATAAATCACTTACAATCGAAGGGGTTTCGCCGGCGGCGGTCTGGTTTGTGTCAGGGTCACCTACAATCATAGCGTTTCCGTAACGCAAATTCTGGCGGCCGACAATTAAAGTTAAGGGTTGATAGAAAAACTCTTTTAATTCAATATAACCTAAATCTAAATTTAAAGATTCTTTATCATCATTTGAATCTTCGGCATTCCAAAGCCTTTCATTAAGCAACCTGACAGTCGCGCTTACTCCTTCGGTTAAGTCAGCATCAAATCTTAAGCGGATTTGGGAGAAGACGCCTTGGTGATCAGAGTCATCACCATCGGTAGAAGCACCCATAGTGAAATCTCTAACGAGATATTGTTCTCCAATATCTCCGCTTACTTTAATGTTTTCAACCGCGGCGAAGGCAGCCCCTGTAAAGACAAAAGAAAGGGCTACAATAGCCATTATTAATTTTCTACTCATTCAAATCCTCCTTTAATTAGAGTATCTAT
>JBAYNQ010000021.1:0-10713 GCA_041678705.1 Candidatus Omnitrophota bacterium | reverse complement strand
TTAGCGCCTGCCTGCCGGTAGGCAAGGTTTTAACTTCGTTAGTTTTTATGTTTTTTCCGTTTTTTGGTCTTTTAGTTTTTAGTTCTTCCGTTTTTCGGTTCTTTGGTTTTTCGGTTTTTCTGTCTTTCTGTTTTTAGTTCTTTAGTTTTCTGTTTTTTGGTTTTTTGGTTTTTTAGTTTTTCTTAACCTCAACCTTAACCTTAACCTTAACCTATACCTTTACCTTTTACCTACCCTCTGGCACTCTCTTGCCCCTGGCGGCTTTGGTATCATAAAAACGAGCTAATAGGTAAAGAAGATCCGAGAGCCTATTCAGATAGACCAGCAAAAAATCATTCCTTAAAACTTTCTTTTTCTTAAGAGTAACTGCTTTTCTCTCTGCCTTTCTGGCGGTAACTCTGCAAAGATCAAGAAACCCCGAAGTGATATTCTTTCCCGGAACGCAAAAACATTTTTTCGTAATCGTATTTTTTTTCTCTAATTCCAGTATACCCTCTTCAATATTTTTTACGTCTTTTTTGCTGATCCTCTTTTTAAGTTTTTTTAAAAAGCGGGTTTCGGTAGCTATCTCAGAGCCTGCAACAAATAAAGACTTCTGGATACCTTCTATGGCCTCTTTGAATTTTGTGTCATCAACAAAATTTTTCGTTGCTCCCAGAAAAGCATTTAATTCATCGAGCGTTCCGCAAGCCTCTATTCTTATGTGGTCCTTAGAAACTTCCTTGCCCCCGCAAAGAGAAGTCTTACCCTTGTCCCCTTTTCCTGTTACGATGCCCATAAAGTTCTCTCTTTAGATTGAAACATTTTGTTCTAATTTTATTATATATCGCTATTATTGTTTTCTCAAAAAAATTTTGCAATCTTAAATTACTCAAGAAGCTATCAGGCTTAATGCCTCCTGACGCGTCTTAGAATTGCTCCTGAAAACTCCCCTGACCACAGAAGTATTAGTAACTGTACCGGCTTTTTTTGCACCGCGCATTGACATACATAGGTGTTCAGCTTCGATAACTACCATGACCCCTTTAGGTTTCAGCTTTTTCATTATTACATCGGCTATTTCGGTAGTCAGCCTTTCCTGCACCTGCAGGCGTTTTGAAAGCGTGTCCACAACCCTGGCTATTTTGCTAAGGCCGGTTATACGTCTGTCGGGAATATAGGCTACATGGGCCTTACCAAAAAAAGGAAGCAGATGATGTTCACACAAAGAATACAACGGTATCCCTTTTAACAAAATTATCTCATCATGTTTTTGTTCAAGGATTACTTCAAGCTCCCTTGAAGCATCCTTAAACTGTCCGGATAGGATTTCTTCATACATCTGGGCCACCCTTTTTGGAGTAGCGGCGATATCCTTAACTTTCAGGTTAGCACCCACCGCCTCAAGTACCATCCTAATACCTTTTTCTATTTTTTTCTTATCCATGCTTTAACCTCCAATAAACACATCGTTTGTAAAGCCCTAATCTCAAGCGCTCATAAATGATATGTGTGAATTAGACCCCGCCCTTTTGGGCAGAGTCGATAAATGAGCTGACCTACGTAAAACTAAATACCCCCTCGTTTTATGCCAAAAGGACGGGGTGAAATTCAGCCAATAGATTTATGAAACGCAAGCGCACATAAATCTGGTCTCATTTCATTTCCCAATACAAAACCTGCTGAATATACTTTCTAAGATTTCCCCTGTTAATACTTCCCCGTCTATACGCCCCAAGGATTCAAGGCAACCTTTTAGGCAAATATTAATAAAATCTATTGTCTGCCTTTGCATCAAATACTCTGCGGCCTGAGACAAATCTTTTCGGCCGGCTTCGAGGGCCTGTTGCTGGTAACGGCTTAAAAAAATAATGCTTTCTCTTTTTATAGGCTCCGTTAAAATAAGCTTGTATATTGAGCCTTCTAAATCCTTTAAGCCTCTACTCTTTAAAGCACTCATTTTAACAATATTGAAGCCGAAAGGGAGTATTTTTTTTATCTCAATTTTTTGGGTAAGGTCATTTTTATTGATTACTACAAGAGTGCTCTTACCCTTGGCCTTTTTAAGAAGCAGGTAGTCTTGACGGTTTAACTTTTTAGAACCATCCAATACCATTATGATTAAATCGGCCTGAGAAAAAATCTCATTTGTTTTATTGGGGGCTTGACTTTCAATTAAATCAGCAGGTTCTAAAATTCCGGCAGTATCGAAAATGCGCAAAGGCAACCCTTTTACTTGTATAGTTTCTTCAATAACATCACGGGTGGTACCGGGAATCTTGCTGACAATAACCCTTTCTTCACGCAACAGGCGGTTAAAGAGCGTGGATTTTCCGGCATTAGCCTTACCGCAGATAACACACCGTATGCCCTCTCTCAATAAGCCTGCGGCTTTACTGCCGGAAAGCAGTTCTTTAAATCTTTTTTCCAGTGATTTTATTTTTTGCTTGAGCAACGAATAAGAAATTTTCATTTCTTCTTCGGGAAAATTTATCAAACTCTCTGTTTGAACAAATAAGTCTTTGATTTCTTCTTTCAGTTTTTTTACAGCCAGGGAACAACCGCCCTGAAGCTGAAAAGAAGCTTCCTCCAAAGCCTGAGGAGTTTTCGCATCTATGACCGCTGATATTCCTTCTGCTTGCAACAAATCTATTCTGCCATTAACAAGGGCTCGGTAAGTAAATTCTCCCGGCAAGGCCAGGCGAGCCCCATAATTCAGAATAAGCCCTAAAATCTTATCGAGAACGATCACGCCGCCATGGCAGGAAACCTCCACTACATCTTCTTTAGTATAGGAATTCGGCGCTTTCATTATGCCTACTAATACTTCATCTACAATTTTTGATTTTTTATTTTTGATTTTTGACTTTTCTGTAATCCATCCGTAACGGAGAGTAAAAGTATTTGCTGTTTTTAAATTCTTACTTTTTGCTGGTTTAAATATTCTTGAAATAATAGAAAGGGATTTTTTGCCGGAAATTTTAATAACTCCTAAGGCTGAAGCCGCCGGAAATGTAGCAATCGCCGCGATGGTATCTTTACTGTTATATTCCCTCAAGCTTGATTCCTGCATAATAATGTATTGTAAGGCCTTTTTTTTAAAAAATCCAGATTATCAACTGTTATTCATTGAAAAATCCTGGCCGGAGCAAAAGCCTTTTTTGTAGCGGCGGAAGAACTTTTTAGCCTCGCTTATCAAAAATATCGACCCGCTCACCACAATAGCATGTTTACCGGTGCATAAATTCAATGCTTTTCCAAAAGCTTTTCTGGAATCATTTATTATAAAAGCCCCTTTTAAGCCGGAAAGGTCAGCAATTTCTTGAGGCTTCATACAGCGGGAATTTTTAAAACTAGTAACAATGATCTTATCGTAGTCTATCTGCTCCAGCATCTTCCGAGAATTTTTATCCTGTGAGCAGGCAAAAACAAAAATTACCTTTTTCCCCGGAAGATATCCCCTGATATTGTCAGCCAAGGCAGAAAAAGAAGATCGGTTATGGGCAATATCCAGTATAACAGGAGGATTATTTCTGACCAGCTCAAATCTTGCCTCAATCCTTGCGCTGGCTAACCTTTTCTTGATCTCATCTTCAAATAAGGGTATATTTACATTTCTTGACATTAAACAAGCAGCCAGAGCCAGGGCGCAATTCTGGGCCTGGCAGTGGCCTTTCAGAAAAATCTTTATCCCTTTGATTTTGTAATCTTTAAAAGAAAAGTCAAAAGAACTAAAATTTCGGTCAAAATACAGATTAGAAATTTTAAAATCCCTCCCTAAAATAAAGAGGACAGTTTTTTTCTCTTTACACGTTTTTTTCAGAACCTTTAAAACAGCCGGACGCTGGGCAGCAGAAACTACCGGTGTATTTTCTTTAATGATTCCGGCCTTCTCATAAGCAATGCTTTCTAACCTATTACCCAATTTATCCGTATGGTCATAGCCTATGTGCGTGATGATACTGACTAAAGGATTGACCACATTTGTAGCGTCCAGCCTCCCTCCCAAGCCTGTTTCTATGACATTTATCTTGAGTTTTTTTTGAGCAAAATATTTAAAAGCTAAGGCGGTGTAGATTTCAAAAAAGCTTATCTTGCCCAATTTCTGAGGCAATTGAGCTTTTTTAAGCTTCTTCCTGAAACTTTCTAATATCCTGACAACTTCTCCAGGAGAAATCATTTTATCCTGAACAAAGTTTTTGCCAAAACCATGCTTGAGCGCCCGGGGGCTTACTATTTTTATCCTCTCTCTAAAATTTAATATGTGGGGTGATGTATACAACCCCACCTTTACGCCGGCAGCAGATAAAATATTAGCGCAAAAATGAGCACAAGAGCCTTTGCCCTTTGTTCCGGCAATATGGATAGTCTTTAAATTTCTATACGGGACATTAAGGCTTTCAAAAAGAGAGAAAACCCTTTCTAATTTGCAGTTGTTCTTATATGAGAAAAAAGCTTTTTTCTCATAATTGACAAATGTGTCTAGAAATTTCTCTGCCTCTTTGTAATTATGTATCATCACTTAAAATTATTTGAAAATATTCCGGCCGAGCCTTAAAAGCTTCCTGGCATTACCCGAAACCATTCCTTAGGCGGATTTAAAAATAGTTATCGTTTAAACATAATATTGTCTATTTGGCTGGTAAATTCTGATAGCATTTTTTTGGATCGGGGTTAATTATTGGGCCTTCTATGCTATCAGTGCCTGAAATGGCGAATGCCGGTAAAAATCATACTAATACCTAATTTGTCACAAGCGGCAATAACCTCGGCATCACGAATAGAGCCCCCGGGCTGGATAATCGCTTTTATCCCTTTCTTGTGGGCAACTTTTATGGAATCAGCCTTAGGGAAAAACCCATCTGAAGCCAGGACTCCTCCTTTATATCCGGAACCGGATCCTGATAAGGCTATTTTAACCGAACCCACTCTTGATGGCTGGCCGCCGCCAATACCCAGGACAGATTGATTCTTGGCGGTGACGATAGCATTTGATTTAACCAGTTTAACCACCTTCCAGGCAAAGATAAGGTCTTTAAGCTGGGCCTGAGTAGGTTTTTTTCTGGTAGCAATTTTAAGGTTATTTTTATCGAAAGTTATCTTATCCCGGGTTTGGATAAGACAACCAAACAATGTGCTTTTTATATCTTTCAAGCCCCCTTTTTGAGAAAAATCGGATTCTAGAACCCTTAGATTCTTTCGGCTGGAAAAAATCTTTATAGCTTCTCTGGAATATGAAGGAGCTATTATGCATTCCTTGAACCCACTCTTTAAAACTCCTAAAGCCGTATCCTTATCCACTTTTCTGTTAAGACCGATAATGCCTCCAAAACTTGATACAGCATCGCAAAGATAAGCTTTCTTATAGGCAGCAGAAAGTTTCTTTGCCAGGCCTACCCCGCAAAGAGAAGCGTGTTTAACAACGGCTGCTGCCGGCTCAGAAAACTCTTTGACCATTTTAAGCGCGGTGTCCAAATCGAGAAAATTATTATAAGATAACTCCTTGCCCTGGAGTTGTTTAAATTTTACATGGTTGCCGTCTGCAACTCTGAAGAGTCCTCCTTTTTGATGAGGGTTTTCTCCGTAACGCAGAGGAAAAGTTTCTTCCAGATTCCAGGAAAGGATATTCTTTCCTTTTAAATAATTATAGATAGCGGTATCGTATTCCTTGGTAAGATAAAATGCTTCCTGGGCCAAAAATTTAAGTGTATCTTCCGATAAAAACCCATTGTTAGCTTCCAACTCCGCTATAACTGTTTTATACTGCTGGTTAGCGCTTATACAGGCAACATTCTTAAAATTTTTGGCTGCGGCCCTCAACATTGACGGGCCTCCTACGTCTATATACTCGATCATCTCATCCGGACTCAGGCGCTCCCTGGTTTTCTGGATAAAAGGGTACAGATTAACCACGACCATATCTATAGGTTGAATTCCTAAATTACGTATTTCCTCCATATGCAGAGGGTGCTTTTTGTTAGCAAGAATTCCGCCGAAAATTTTGGGATGAAGGGTCTTGACCCTGCCGGAAAGGATCTCCGGAAAGGATGTTATCGACGCTACCTCTTTCACCGGTATACCGCTTTTTTTAAGCAAGCCGGCAGTTTTTCCGGTTGAAATAATCTCTATGTTCAAAGAAGTTAACCTGCGGGCAAATTCTAAAGTTCCTTTTTTGTCCCAAACGCTGATCAAAGCTTTTCGTATTTTTAACATATCCAATCCTTTCCTAAACAATCTTTTATTTAAACACTAAACCTTATTTCTATAATGTCGTTTTCCTGCATAATGTAATCGCGGCCAACTACTTTCATCAGCCCTTTGGAGCGGGCTTCGGCCATATTGAAAAAATTGTCGAGCTCTGAGCAATTAACCACATCCCCTTTTATAAACCCTCGTTTTAGATCGCTGTGTATCTTGCCGGCAGCTTCTAAGATAGTCTCTTCTTTTTTGACTGCCCAGGTATGCACTTCTTTCTTGCCGGCAGTAAAAAAAAGCAGCAGGCCGCTTTTAGCGATAACTTCCTGTATAAGAACACCCATATCCAAGGCTTCTTCTTTCTCAAGAGAAGGCTTGATGGTGACCAATTGCAAAGTTCTAAAAATATTTTCCTGCTCTGGCAAAAATCCCCCCTCACATAGCGCTTTTTCCTGTTCCAATAGACTCTGAGCTTTCTCAAGGGCGGCTTTCTCCTGCGAAGGGATATCTTTTTCCAATCGATTTTCTATCTTTTCTAAATCTATAAGCACCAAATCAAGCCGCTTAGCTTTAGAGAATACAACAGCATCACACTTGTCAATATCATCGTTGATAAACTCCACAGTAAAGGGGGTCTCTTTTTGAGGAGAGAATTTCTCTACGAGCTTATCAAAGCACTCTCCCTTGTATTTATATTTTCCCGGTTCAATATCCAAACCGAAACTGAAAATTTTCATAACTTTTATACCCTAGCTTAAACGTGTTCAGCTTGTTTAACTTTTTTTGACTCTTCAATAATCCCCTGAGCTATTCTGGAGGGTACAACTTCATAATGAGCAAAGCTCATTGAATAGCTTCCCCGGCCTCCAGTTACTGAGCGTAAATCAGAAGTGTATTTAAACATCTCGGCCAAAGGCACCTGGGCCTTAACCGTCTCATTCTTTCCCTTAACTTCCATGCCCATTATTTTACCCCTGCGGCTGTTGATGTCGCCGGTAATCTGGCCCATAAATTCTCCTGGAGACACTATCTCTACATTCATAATCGGTTCAAGAAAAACGCTGCCAGCCTGGTCAAAAGCTTTCTTTAAGGCCATAGAAGCCGCTATCTGGAAAGCCATATCGGAAGAATCAACCGGATGATACGAACCGTCAAACAGGCTTACCTGTATATCGGTGATAGGGTATCCTGCAAGAAAACCCTGTTTCATCGCGTTCTTTATGCCTTTTTCTACTGAGGGTATAAAATTACGAGGTATAGCGCCTCCCACTATTTTATTTACAAACTCGAACCTCTTGCCTCTGGCCAAAGGAGAAACTTTTATAGACACATCTCCATATTGGCCCCTGCCGCCGGTTTGCTTCTTGTACTTATGAGAAACTTCTACCGATTTAGTGATAGTTTCAAAATAAGGAACCTTAGGCGTTCCTAACTCTACATCGGCATGATATTTGCGTTTCATTCTTTCTATAATCACGTGTATATGAAGCTCCCCCATGCCCGAAATAATAAGTTCTTTTGTCTGCGCGTCACGGGAAGTATGGCAAGTTAAATCTTCGCTGGTCAACCTAGCTAAAGCCGAAGATATTTTATCTTCATCCTGGCGAGTCTTGGGTTTAACTGAAGCTGAATAAGCCGGAGCCGGAAATTCTAAAGTTTTAAAAAGAACCGGCCGCGAAGCCGCACAAAGCGTATCCTGGCTTTGGGCATCTTTTAATTTAGCAACAGCAGCTATATCTCCGGCACAAACAGCTTCCTGAGCTATTTGTTGTTTCCCCTGGAGAAGATAAAGCTGGCCGAATTTCTCCTTTGTGTCTTTACTGGCGTTAAAGAATTCAGTATTAGAATTTAAAGTGCCGGAGAAAACTCTGAATATTGTCAACTGCCCCACAAAAGGATCAACCATGGTTTTAAAAACCTGCGCACAGAAAGGATCCTGCACTTTAGCTTCAATAACTACCTTTTCCCCCGAAGTATCTTCAGCCTCCCTGGTAATAACTTCCCCCACTGAAGGCATGATTTCTTCTATTGATTCGAGTAAGATATCTATACCTTTCCCAGAGGTAGCCATCCCCCCGATAACAGGAAAAATTTGAGAATTAATAACTGCCTTTTTAAACGCCGGGGTAAGCTCTTTTTCTTCAATTTTGCCAGTTTCCAGATACTTCTCCAGAAGCTTGTCGTCACTTTCAGCAATAGCTTCTACCATTTCATTATATAAAGAAACATTTTTATCTTTGTCGTGTAACAAATTGACCGTTTCGCCATTATTCTCATATCCTAAGACTGCTACCTTTTTAGTAAGGCTCTCCTTTATATCCTGGACTATCCCCTGAAAATCCACATTTTCTTTATCCAGTTTATTAATAAAAAACAGGCAAGGAATATTTTCTTTCCTTAAAATATCCCAAGTTTTTTCCGTTCCTACCCCGACACCTTCGACAGCATCAACAACTATAACCGCAAAATCTGCTGCCCGGGAGCCTGCCACTATCTCTCCGACGAAATCTAGGTACCCCGGAACATCAATGAATTGCAGAAAGTCTTTTTTGCAGGCGCAATTCAGCACTGACAGGTTTATAGAACTTTTTCTTTCTTTTTCATCGTCTTCATAATCGCTTACGGAGGTTTCATCATCAACCCTGCCCAGACGGCTGTTCGCTTTACACTTAAACAAAATAGCCTCGGCCAATGAAGTTTTACCACTTTGAGCATGCCCACATAAAAGAAAGGTCTTTTTTCTAGTTACATCGGAATTCATGCCTACCTCCTCGCTAAAACTCTGACTGCCTCAAGTCATCCTGAACCGGACAGCGGCCATAATTTACCTAGGAAGATTGTAGTTTTTAAGTAGGAATCGGCCGCAGTTTTATACTTTTCTCCAAGACAAAAATTGTTTTTGGAAAAAATATTTTCGGGGTATATTTCCGGACTTTTTTGGTGCGCAGCGACTCTTGCTGAATCTCTCATTGGAAAAATTATTATATTCCAAATGCGGGCAATAGTCAATGCGGGGAAGCGGTTTTTTTTGTATTTGTATAAACCCTTTTGGGCTAGTGATTTAGGCAATATTACATTATCAACATCGCATCACCAAAGCTGTAAAATCTAAAACTCTCCTTTTGCGCGAAAGCATAACTTTGGCTGATTTTATCCAGATTGCAAAAAGCAGATACCAGTATGAGATTGGTTGAACCGGGGGTATGAAAATTTGTTATAAGAGCATCTATAATTTTGAATTTATACCCGGGTACTATATAGAAATTAGTAGCACCACAAAAAGGACTAACCTTCCAACCAAAATCACCGGAAGGTTGTGCCAAACTTTCAAGCGTACGCACAGCAGTTGTACCTACAGCAAATACTCTTCCTCCTCTGGCTTTGGCCTTATTTATTGCTGTAGCAGCTGAAGAAGCCAGATTTATCCATTCGGAGTCCATCGGATGATTACGAATATCATTGGTTTTAACCGGCCGAAAAGTAGCCAGGCCGCAGTGAAGGGTAATGTAAACAATCCTGACCCCTTTATTGGCGATCCGGGAAAGCAGCTTCTTAGTAAAATGCAATCCGGCAGTCGGAGCAGCTATAGCACCTTGGTTTTTAGCATATACTGTTTGATACAGGCTTTTCTGCTTTACTTCCTTTTTTATGTATGGAGGAGTAGGCACCTGGCCAAGGCTTTCTAAGTCTTTTTTCAGATTAGAGGATTCAAACTTAATCATTCTTGTCCCCTGAGGAGTAACACCGGTGATGATCGCTTTAAGACAGCTTTTGTCAAAATGGACAACTGCGCCCAAACGGGCTCTTTTCCCGGGATTGACCAAAACCTCCCAGGTATTATCTTTTTTGTCTTTAAGCAAAAAAACTTCTAATTTCCCACCGGAAGAAGTTTTGGCCTTAAGCCTGGCCATAATAACTTTAGTATCGTTTAAAACCAGGACATCACCCGGATTCAAGAATCCTTCAATATCTTTAAACCGGGCTTCTTTAAAACCTGGATTTTGCCTTTCCACTACTAGAAGCCGACAATTGTCCCGGGGTAAAACCGGCTCCTGAGCTATAAACTGGGGAGGTAAATCAAAATAGTAACTACTGGAATTGAAAACTTTCTCTTCCATTTCGGGATATTTTACCAGATAAATTGTAAATGGAAAGGGATCTGTGATTTTCTTTATAAACTCCCAAACTCTAATACTACCAAATCTAAGATAAATTCAAAATCCCAATAATACCAAATCCCAAACAGAAACAGCTTTAAGCTATAAGTTGTAAGCTGATAGAAACGGGTATAGGCAAAGGCTAAGGCAAAGATTAAAAAAATTCTAAATCCTAAATTCTAAACAAAGCAGTATATTCTCTTTACACCCACATCTAAACAACCTATTTCTATTTATTTCCACATATTTCTACCGTATTTCTACTAAAGAAATGTTCTTTCGGTTTTCGGTTAGCGCTTGCCTACCGGTAGGCAGGGTCTTAACTTCGTTAGTTTTTATGTTTTTTGGTTTTTTAGTCTTTTAGTTTTTAGTTCTTCCGTTT